>JANWIQ010000026.1 GCA_025449795.1 Minisyncoccota bacterium | reverse complement strand
AAAGGGCTAAGCTCAAGTAATTTTGCATAAAAATTTTGCGTAATCATATCCAAAGGAATTTCACAATCAATTTTTAGAATTCTGGTGAGCATTTCTCCGTCTATTGCTTCTTCCGCGAGTGCCTCCAGGACTTTTTGCAGTTCATCAATATTTTTTGTTTCAATGGTAAAACCCGCTGCCATAGGGTGCCCACCGGCATTTACTAACAAATGGGAAGAAGTCCTTATAAACTCAATAATATTAAATCCACCAATAGACCTGGCGGATGCTTTACTGAGTGTTTCGCCTTTTGATAAAACAATTGCAGGTAAATAAAATTCTTCCACCAGTCTTCCTGCGACAAGTCCAATAATGCCTTCTTCATATTGGTCATGTGCAATAAAAAGTATTTTCTTTAACTTTTTTCCGCGAAAATTTTCTATTGCATGAAGGGAAGCAGATTGGGTAAGGAGCTGTCTCTCTTTATTTGTCCGTTGCAGCGTATCTGCCAAGACTTTGGCTCGCAACCTATCTTTTGTGCACAAAAGTCGCAAGCTATCCATCGCAGATTCCAATCTCCCCATGGCATTGAGTCTAGGCGCAATAATATGTCCTATTTCATAGACACCAATATTTTCTGCTTCAATTTTGGCTTCCTTAAAAAGTTCTTGCAGCCCTGGCCTACTGGTATTCTTGAGCTCTGCCAACCCAAATCGCAGAAGTGTCCTATTTGCTCCAACAAGAGGAACAAGATCTGCCACAGTGGCTAAGGCGACAAGAGCAAGGTGGTCACTAGTCTTTAGTCTCTGGTCTTTGGTCTTTGGTCTTTGGTCGCTAGAAACTGGAGACTGATGACTAATGACTGCTTGGCTTAAAAGCCAAGCTACTGCTGCCCCACATACTTTTGTCGTATGAAAAATGGAAAAAGCTTTTGGCAATTTTTCCCCTACGGTATGATGATCGGTAACAATTACATCAATACCTTGTTGGTTGGCAAAATCAACCGCTTCATTGGCAACAATCCCATTATCCACAGTGATGATTAAACCTCCTCTGTCATTCCGGGCTTGGCCCGGAATCTTCTTTAGATCCTGAAATAAATTCAGGATGACATTATTTACACCTGGAATGGAAAGGCCATATCCTTCTTCAATTCGGCTTGGAATATAGGGTATAACTGTTGCCTTCATTCCGTACAATGTTTCCCAAAGAATTGCAGTACCTGTAATCCCATCAACATCATAATCACCAAAAACAACAATTTGTTCTTTATCTGTAACAGCTTTTTGTATCCTTTTTACTGATTTGGCAAGTTGGGTTCTATCGATACCAACACTTTTGGGAGTGACAGAGCGAAGATCTGCGTCTAGAAATTCGTCAATCTCTTTCTTCGTAGTTAATCCCCTATTCTTGAGAAGGATTTTTATAATTTTTTCTAAACTTACCTCTTTACCCTTTACCTCGATTTGATCGGGGCTAATGTTTTCTTCTTGATAAAGCATTTGCCATTTTTTCGTCTTACTCATAGTGGTATAATTTTAGCATGAGTCTATCATTCTGGCTTGACCAGAATCAGATCCTGAAATAAATTCAGGATGACAAAAAATTATGAACATTACAATACCCCAACCAATCTTACAAATTTATCAAACAATACTGTCTTCTGGTTTTGAAGTTTACCTGGTTGGTGGTAGTGTACGAAATATTCTTCTGGGAAAAGATGTGAAAGACTGGGACATGACCACAAAAGCTACTCCTGAAGAAATTCTCAAGCTATTTCCAGATGCATTTTATGATAATACCTTTGGCACAGTTGGGATCCCTATTAGTCTTCAGTCTTCAGTCTCTAGTCATCAGCAAGAAAAAACCAGAGACCAGAGACCAGAGACCAGAGACCAAACTGTTGTTGAAGTCACGACTTTCCGTACAGAAAAATCTTACTCCGACAGTAGACATCCAGACAAAGTAGCGTGGGGAAAAAGTATAGAGGAAGATTTAGAGAGACGAGATTTTACCATGAATGCAATAGCCCTTCAATTAGCGTTAACCGAGAAGCGGGAAGCGTTAAGAAAAGAAGAAAATGAAACTGACTTAACGGTTAACGGTTTACCCTATACTATAGTGGATCCTTATAACGGCCAAGAGGATTTGAAGAGCCATACCATCCGGGCTGTTGGTGACCCAACAAAACGATTTAAGGAAGACGCCCTCAGACTTATGCGTGCCGTACGCTTTGCAACACAACTTTCTTTTACTATCGAAGAGTCTACGTGGAAATCTATGCAGGAAGATGCTGTGCTACTCGGAAATATTTCAGGAGAACGGATTCGTGACGAACTCTTAAAAATTTTGGCAAGTGATCTTCCATATGAAGGGATCATGCTCCTAAAGAATGCAGGGCTTTTAGCGCATATATTACCCGAGCTTCTTGAGGGTATTAACGTTTCCCAAACCCGTCCTGGAAGACATCACGTGTATGACGTATTCGAGCATAACCTACTTTCTGTAAAGTATTGTCCCTCTCCAGATCCTATTGTCCGCTTTGCAACACTTATTCACGATATTGGGAAACCACACGTTGAAGGCAGAGATGAAAATGGCCTTGTTATTTTTTATAACCACGAGGTAGAAGGCGCCAAAGTAGCCTACGAGATTTGTGATAGGCTTCATTTTTCCAAAAAAGATAGAAAGAAAATTGTCCATCTTATTCGATGGCATATGTTTAGTGTGGACGAACATGTAAGCGATGCAGGAATAAGACGTTTTATTCGCAGAATTGGTGTAGAAAATGTGAAAGACTTACTGGATGTCCGCGTAGGTGATCGGCTTGGCAGTGGGATACCTGAAGAACGCGCAGAAAGTTGGAGACTGAAAAAATTTAGGGAAAGAATAGAAAAAGAGCTGCAGCCTGCTCCATTCTCCATCAACGATTTAGCAATAGATGGCAATGACATTATGAAAGCATTAGGAATACAACCAGGACCAATGGTTGGAAAATTGTTACAACAGCTATTTGAAGAAGTGGACGAAGACCTTTCTCGAAATACCAAAGACTATCTTCTCAAACGACTTCATGAACTGAAGATCTGATATAATATAGATATGTTAAAAGGACAATTACAAGAAGAGCTAAAGCAGGCAATGCTTCATAAGGAAGAGCTAAAAAAGTCAGTCCTTCGCATGCTTCTTTCGGCTATTACCTATTTTGAAATTCAAAAAGGCGGAGCGGGGTATGAAGCAACAGATGAAGATGTCCTACAGACCGTTGACAAACAAGTCAAGCAAAGAAAAGACAGCATTGAGCAATTCGAAAAAGCAGGACGACAAGAATTGGCAGACAAAGAAAAAGAAGAGATGGCTTTGCTTGAAAAATACTTACCCGAGCAAATGACTGAGAAAGAAATAAGAAAGCTTGTTACTGAAGCAATTCAACAAACAGGCGCATCTTCTGTACAAGATTTAGGAAAAGTAATGGGTATCCTCGTACCTAAAACAAAAGGGAAAGCAGATGGTGGAGTAGTAAGCCGCTTGGTAAAAGAATCACTGAGCTCTGCCAGAACGTAATCCACCTTTGTGGAAACGTTCTAGGGACGAGCACCCGCCTTTGTGCGGGTTTTTTCGTCCCAAAGCACTAATAGCGGGGCTGCATTAAAAATAGAAGAATACGTTCCGCTCAATATACCAACAAGCAATGCGACGATAAACCATCTCGTACTTTCTCCCCCAAATAACAAAAGCGTAAACAACACAAGGATTACCGTAAGGGAAGTGTTAAGGGATCGAGTTAGGGTCTGGAGAATAGAACTATTTACCACTCTTGGAAAATCAATTGCTCCCTGCCTTTTAAGATTTTCTCGAATTCTGTCAAAAACAACGATCGTATCATGAACGGAAAATCCAATAACCGTAAGGATTGCTGTCACAAAAAGGCTATCGACTTCTACTCCTGCAAAATGTCCTAACAAAGAGAAAATACCCAATAGCACCAGCGCGTCATGCAAAAGCGCAATGATAGCGCAAATACCAAATCGTAAGCTGTTAGCGGGCTTGGGCACTTCCCGAAACGACCATGCAATGTATAACACAATAAGTAAAGAAGCAATAAGAATACCCAAGATAGCATTTTTTGTTGTCTCACTCCCAATGGTCGGTCCAATGGTAGAATAATTTTCCTCAGTAAATTTTCCTACTGAAATATCTGTGTCGGCAATAACTTGGTCATGTTTGTTTTGGTCCAGCGTAGCGGTACGAAGTTGCAACGTTTTTCCGGACGGTACTATCGAGAGCACTTTTACGCCATCTTTTTTGAGGGCTGTGGATACATGTTGTATATCAGTTGGTGCGATTGTTTTGGAGAAAACCCATGTCATCTCTGTACCGCCGGTAAAATCAATCGACAGATTAAGCCGCCATAGCGCAAGGGAAATTAATCCTGGCACAATGACGATAAGTGATAAAGCAAAAAACCAGTTTTTGTATTTGATTATATGCATATAATGAATGTAAAACGTAAAACCTAAAATGTAAAGTTATACGGCTTTTTACGTTTTTAGTTTTAGCTTTTATATTTCCCGGTAAAATACTCTTATTAGTGTCCTCGTCACAACAATAGCACTAAACATACTTACCAAAACTCCTATGGCCAGGGTAAGCGCAAATCCACGTACAATTCCTGTACCGAATTGGAAAAGCACAGCGCTTGTGATGAGAGTAGAAATATTACTATCTCGAATAGAACTCCATGCCCTATTAAACCCTAATTCCATTGCAACGGATAAGGGTTTTTGGAATCGAAGCTCTTCTTTCATGCGCTCAAAAATAAGGATATTGGCATCCACTGCCATACCGATAGAAAGAATAAATCCTGCAATCCCTGCAAGTGTGAGGGTAACAGGAATCAATTTAAACAAAGATAACACAAGAAGTGTGTAGAGCATGAGGGCAACCGAGGCAATAACGCCCAATCTTCCATACAACACAACCATAAAGACAACAACAACAACAAATCCTAAAATACCCGCAAAAATACTTTTGGAAAGCGCATCTTGTCCGAGTGTTGCTCCGACTGTTTGGGTGGCAAGCGTCGTAAGCGAAACAGGCAAAACCCCTGCCTGCAATTCGATGCTTAGATTTTTTGCCTGGTCTGTCGTAAAACTACCGGTAATTACCGCATTTCCATTGAGAATTGCCTGATTTACTCTTGGCGCTTCCACTACCTGGTTATCCAACACAATTGCCAGAATTTTTCCTACATCCCTTGTAGTAATATCAGCAAATTTTTTCGTCCCAATCGGTGTAAAGTTAAGTTGCACTTGTGGTGCACCCGTATTCGGGTCAAAGGTAACTACAGAACTACTTAAATCTTTTCCAGTAAGATTAGTTGGCTTAAAAAGATTTCCCAGTGCACTTACCGGAATTCCTTGTGGCACTTGGAGGGCGGATGACGTTGCTTGTTCCCAGAAAGAAAGTTGTGCAGTTGTTCCTACCAGTTGCCGAGCTTGTTGGTCTCCTACTCCCGGCAGCTCTACCACGATACGATAATCACCATTGGTGACAACAGTCTGGATAACTGGCTCGGATACGCCATAGAGGTTGACCCGATTTTCAATAACCGTACGGGCAAGGTCAAGCGCATCTTGCCTTTGGGATGACGGAATTCCCTGCATATTGGCGCGAAGGGTAATGCTTGTCCCGCCCTGTAAATCCAACCCTCTTTTAAATGCAAGCGGCGCCTTGCTTACGGAGCTATTAATCCAACCTAAAGAAAAACCAGGAAATGTCAGGGGGGTGCTTTTCACTTTTTGTCCAGGAATAGTTGCTTTAAAATTGGGTACGGAAAAGGTGAATGGCGGAATATTTATCAATACCGCCACACAAGTAAGCACCACAATACACCATAAAACGTATCTTGGATTTTTTTTCATGCGAGCATTGTCTCCTCGTCACCAAGAAGCATAACACGGGAACCAGTAAGAATTTTTTCCAGAAATGGGTCATGCCTTGTCTTTCGAAAATCAAATTCTTCTTCGGTCATTACCGTATAATTGATTTCCACTCCGCGTCGTGCCTCTTCATTTCTCACTAACAGTGCAAGTTCCGGAATAACCACTTCTCCAACAACAATAAAATCCACATCCTCAGGATCTTTTTTCATTCCTTTAATAAATCTCCCTGAAAACATTGCATATTTAATTCTTCCCAATTTTGTACGGTTTTTGAGAATATCCGCGCCAAGACCGGTTAGTTTGCCTGAAAGGCGAATAAGGTCGAAGTAGAAGGGGTAAGTCTTCGAAAGAAAATAATAGACACGATTGGCACGTTTTTCTTTTTCTAAAATACCATTTTTCTCCAAGAAAGAAAGTTCACGCCGTACGGCATTTATTTCGTCTCCTGTCCTTCGGACTAATTCACGTACATGAAACATCTCATAAGGATAGGTAAGAAAAACAGTAATAAGCTTAATGCGGGATTTTGAAGTAATAAAATCAGCTAACATATTGATTCTATTATAATTGATCAACAAAATTATGCAATATCCTTGTTTCGGATTATACTCAGTGGGTCAGTAAACCAGATGAATTCAGATAAATTCGGACGATCGGAATATCTGAGTATCTGATTCATCTGAAATGCTAAATAACTGATACGCTGAATTTATCCGATGCACTGAGTTCTATCTGACTGTTGGCGTTGCATCTGTGGGCAGAATACTAAACCAAATGACACCTCTATTAAATTGTATTGGGTTGCCACTGGTACTCAGGATCTGCAAACGGGCTGTCCGGCTCGCTTTTCTCCATAAACCTTTTGTTTGCACTCCATCCATAAAAATAAGTGCTTTTCCACTCCCCATATCGGTGTAGAGTAAATGCTCATTATTTGCATACCCATCGTCTGCATTGGATTGTTCCATAAAGAGCACGACTACATTTTTTGCAGTGAGTTGTTTTTTTGTATCAATATCGATGTGTGGCACGCCACCATTATTTCTTTTGTATACATTATTCACCCTATCGTATATCCAATCCACTGCATAGCTTGGGTCTTGCCAGAAGTCCAAATGGACTGTTTGACTAGCAGGACGTGCACCAAGAAGAGCATCATCTTTGAAGGTATAGGGCACAAAGTTGGTATCCCACTGCCCCGACTTCGTAACATTGGTAATATTTCGGTCTGTTTTTGCAAAATCCCACAATTTTGTTGTTGTGGAATACATCGTGTGTTCTGTAGCAACCGTGTGGCCTTGTCTTGTGTAATCTCTCCAGAATGTTGGAAAACCTATAGAAAATTGGTTAAGGTCATTGTATCCGCTCCAGCCGTAATCATCTAGCTGTCCCAAGGCATTTGCCGGGCCATCAGCATTCGCGCCTCCTACATGAGCATAGAGAGGAGCAGGACCATATTGAGACAACATATCGATATAATAGGTACGCGCAGATCGAATTGGCCCGATTTCTGGAGCATCTTGACAATAAAATACTGCTAAAAATCTGGTAATACCACCTTCTGCAACTGCTTCATATACACTGTCTGCATAAGAAAGTCCAGACTGGGGACGTGCGTCTGTTGAATTCTCTATCATCACGCCAAGAGGTTCGTGTGTCTGCCACCATTGTCTTTGCTGGACAGAATATTTCACGCCATTGATAGGACAGACTTCGGTCTTGGGGAGAGACGAATCAAATTGCAAACTTCCATTTGCTAATTTTGTTGGGGATACTGTCGGGACAACTGGCTTGTTCATCGAGGAAAAAACAACATAAGATCCTCCAGCAGAAATAAGAAATAATCCCAATGCGAAAAGTAATGGTAAATATTTTTTCATTTGTTGAATAGTTTATTTGATAAGCTGTGCTTTTTGAATAGCTTGTTTTTCTTCTTCTGACAACTCGTGTTCTACTCCTTTACCCATTTTTATTTTTTTTGCGTACCATCTTGTTCCTGCTCGAGAATAGAGACCCGATATTACTACTCCTGTATCTTCCCCATTCAAAAGTGCCAAAATAAAACTTTGGTCTCCTCCTGTATCTTTAAAGGGATTAAACCGTAAAAGACCAATTTTCTGGATATGAAAGTTGCCTTCAGTAATAATTGTATCACATCTTTTCGTAAGCGCTGCAATATCCTTTTTTGCAGTGTCAATGTCTTTGAGAAGTGTCTCAAGAATTGTTTGGAGTGTCCTCTTATTTGTGTCTTTTACCAGAGCGTTGTAATGGGAAGAAAGTCGTACAGCAAAAAAAGTAACAACAAAAAGCCATAAAAAAAGAAAAATAAAAACAGCCAATAGTATTGGAAGTGGCATAGTATAATTAATCTTAGCCTCTTGACAGCCTGAGTGTCAATAGTGTAATCTCAGGCTTAACCATGGGGAAGAAGAAAAAAACCCTTAGACAAAAAAAGCAAGCCGAACTTCGTCGTCTAAAAGAATTTCAGGAAATTCACTCATCGGTCTCAATACCAACAGAAGAAGCAGCAGTTGCTTCCTCTCCGTCTGCGCAATCGACATTTTCTTATACATTTTCCTTGGGAAAAAAAGTAAAAATGGTCACAGCATATTCTCTACGGCACGACTTGCGGAAAACACTCATCGTTTCGTCTGTTATTTTTATTTCGCTTATTACTCTCTCAGTCCTCTTGCAAACGAATGTGCTTGTGGTACCATTAGTATCAAGATACTGACACAATACAATAACGGGGCATGCCCCCGAAGCCTGCACTTTAAACAGGCAAATAGTGAGAAAAACTAAAGAGTGAAACCATCCTTCACTAAAGTTTTGGATGGCGAAGGGGGGTGACTACTTATTATGACATCAATGTATTGCGTAAAATGCCGAGCAAAGCGCGAAGTAGATAACGCTGAAGACGTCGTTATGAAAAACGGCAAAAAAGCTAAGAAAGGAAAGTGTCCAGTTTGTGGAACAGGAATGTTTAAAATCGGAGCTTAATTTTCTTAATTTGGAACAAAAAACCCCTCAGCATTTTGGCTCGGGGTTTTTTGGTGGAAAATTTACAGAAAAAATTTACTTTCCGTTATAGTGAGCAAGTTTGTAGACCTCAACAACCGATACTGGCCAGTACCCAACTACTTCTGCTCTGCCAAATCCTGCAATTTCCCATAAAGAATTTCCCAAAGGTTGGCAGGGAATCTGCTCACAAACAACAAGCAATTGCCCAGTTACTGAAGTACGTTTTGGGTCAACTCCCGTATATTGAATGGTTACCGGTGCATGTCCCCATACAGTAAAAAAATATCGGTAGGCTTGGTCGGAATTACCAGCAGTTATCAAGGCAAAATTAAATGGTTGGTTATTTGCTTTATCCAAAACAAATTGGGAAATTATTTCGGTTTGCTGTAATTGCCTATTACCCGGATAACGGAATGGAACCCCTTCAAGGTTTATTGCCAAAATTATACCAATTGCCACAACCACAATGCTCTTTACCAGTAAGTTTCTTCTAAGAAGCAGTGACGCGAATCCTCCAAAAAGTAAAAATGGCAATGGGAAAAGAAATTCAAAATAATAATCATAAATATTTTTTTTGTAAAAACCAAAAAGTATCACACCGATAAAAAGCCAAAAGAAAAGTAAACTATATTGCAGAAATTTGTCTCTGCTGCGAAAAGTTTTTGCTATAAGCGCGATAAGAAACCCTACGCTTCCCAGTCCTACCACCCAGGTGAAGATACTCCACAGCTGCAACTCTAAGGACGTGTATGAAGAAGCAACATCAGGTGTTGGAGTAAACAAAATAAGTCTTCCAAAAATACGATAGAAAATATCTGCTACATGCGAGAAAAAATTTACTTCTATACCAACGCCATTGCCTGTGGTATCTGCATGAAAAACAAAATTAAAAATTGCGCGAAGATTGTTATATCCATGACGCGCCTCAAAAATAAGAAACGGTGACCACCCAACAAGAAAGCCAATAAATACTAATACGTACTGCCTGACGAGTTGTATACCTTTTTTTGCCAAAGCTATTTCTTGAGGGGAAAATACCCATGCGCAGAGCATGTAGAGTACCATTGTGGGCCCAATAAATACTTCAATATAATGGAGCTGCATTGCGATACCATAGAGAAATCCGGTGAGGAGAAATAGTTTCCATGAATTTTTTTTGACTGCGCTATACAACGCGAAAAGCATAAGTAGGGTGGTAAGCGGCATAAGGTTGGGATTCCAAGAAGATCGGGAGTATAAAATAACCAAAGGATTGAGTGCAAATAATAACGCTGCAATTATTCCCGCTGTTGTGTCAAAAAACTTACTCCCCACAGCGTATACCAACCAAACAGTCCCCACTCCCGCCAGTGCAATCATCACGGCAGGTCCAATCGGACTATACTGAAAAAGCCATAAAAATGGCGCCATAAAATAGTAGTAAATCGGTCCGAGGAAAAATCCTCCGACCGATGCGGTAGGACCCAAAAGTGTAAAATGTCCATGGAGGATATTATAGACAACCAATACATCCCGTCCTTCATCTCCCAAAAAAGTCAGATAGTCTGCGATTTTGTACAATCGCATGAAAGCAGCAGCGGCAAGGATAATAAGAAGTAAAAATTTTCTTAGGCTGAATAGTTTTTTAACCATGTAGTAATTTAACAATATAACAATTTATTTCGTGGTTTTTTTCCAAATAAATTTACTGTAGATAAAAAAATTCCAAATAAGCAACAGACCCGTCCCAAGGACAAAATACAAAAGATAATACCGTACATGAAGCGGTCCTACGTGAAGAAGAATATCAGGACCAATCAGCTTGTCTCCAATAAATATTGTACCGGATTGAATAAAAATTACCCCAAAAGCACTCGTTGCATAAAATTGCACCATCTTCCATATATATGTCCCAAAACCGGAAATTTTTTGGTCTTTGAATGTCCACAAATTATTAAAATTATAATTGGAGAATATTGCAATACCTGCACCAACAAGATTGGCCCAAAAAGGATCCCATTTCGATGAATCATGCAATACCTTCAGCACAATAAAATTCACAACAAATCCCAATCCTCCAACAACCAAGAATTTTCCAAAAGAACCAAAAAGTAATTCTTTTATTCGTGTCGCAATGACAAAGGTAACCACATTGATGATGTAGCTAAGAGGAGCAATTTTTGAATTTCCCAACGTCCTGTCGCCAAAATGGAAAGGAACTTCCCCAATTTTAAATCCATCCCGAACCGCTTTGTGCAAAAATGCAATTTGAAATATATACCCATTATATTCTGACATTTCGGATCTTTCTTTTAAGAAAACTTCTTTTCTAATAGCCCTATATCCGCCTGTCCAGTCATGGATAGCAAATTTCATAAAAACAGTCCGAACGAAAATATTCGCAACAATTGAAAATGCTTTTCTCTGGGGGGGCCAATTTTCAGGAATAGAACCTCCTCCACTATAACGGGTGCCTATTACGACGTCGTATCCTTTCCCAATCATCGCAACAAAATCAGGAATTTTTTGTAGATCATGCTGAAAATCTGCATCAACACTTATGACCACATCTGCACCTAGCTTGTCTATTGCATACCCCATCGTACGAATATATGCAGCGCCAAGACCTTTTTTAGGTCCTTGATTGATACCAAGATTTTTATATTTCTTCATGAGTGCCTTCACAATATCTCCTGTCCCATCGGGAGAATTATCATCTGCCACTAGAATATGCATGTCGTGATCTTTTATTTTGGGGAAAACTGCTTCTTCGAGGGTAGTAATAAATTTTTCTATATTGTCTTTTTCGTTATATGTAGCAGGAACAACAAATATTTTCATAGTGATACGTACGATACTTTTGTTTTAAAATATGCTATGGTTTTTCGCAACCCCTCCTCTAGTGTAACCTTTGGTTCCCATTTTAGCAATTGTTTTGCTTTGGTTATATCGGGATTTCTCTTCTTAGGATCGTCCGATGGCAATGGTTGATAAATTATTTCAGAGGACGAATGGGTAAGCTCTTTTATTTCTTGTGCAAATGCAAGAATCGTTTTTTCATTTGGATTGCCTAGATTGATGACTTCCCCTTGCAATCCCTCACCAAACATAAATGACAATAAACCCTCTACCAAGTCTGAAACATAGCAAAAACTTCTTGTTTGGCTTCCATCGCCATACACACTGAGCGGTTCATTCTTTAGCGCTTCTGTAATAAAATTTGACACAACTCTCCCATCATCTACCTGCATTGCAGGACCGTAGGTATTAAAAATTCTCGCTATGCGTGTATCTACTCCAAATTTTCGGTGATATGCCTGTGTCATCGCTTCCCCAAAACGTTTTCCTTCATCGTAGACAGAGCGGACGCCATTGGGATTGACATTTCCCCAGTAGGATTCTTGTTGTGGACTCATCTGTGGATCTCCATAGACTTCCGATGTTGATGCATACAAAAATCGTGCTTTTGTTTTTAGGGAAAGGTCGAGTAAATTTTTCGTCCCTTGTGAATTTGCTTGGAGCGTTTCAATAGGATAGGCAATATAGCTTCTGGGACTTTTGTCATTGGGGGATGCAGGAGAAGCAAGATGGAAGACGTATTGGATATCTGTTATTGGATATTCACTATTGGATATTTCTTTTGTGATATCGTGTTCGATAAATACAAACCTCGGATTGGTTAGTAGCTCTGCAATATTTTCTTTACTGCTGGTGAGAAAATTGTCTACACAAATAACGCTATATTCTCTTGCAAGTAATTCTTTACATAAAAAAGACCCAATAAATCCTGACCCTCCGGCGACAAGTACTGTTGGCATATATGGCTATTGTACAGAAAAAAATGTTCAATTGCTATATTGCTAAATTGTTATATTATGAAAGACCCCCGAAAGAAGAACCTACTAGAATTTCTCAATTTTCTATGGTAAAGTTATAGAACTATGGCAAAAAAAGCACTCATTGTTGGAGTAACGTCACAAGACGGCTCTTATTTGGCAGAATTTTTGCTTGAAAAAGGATACGAAATTACCGGTACCATTCGTCATACCACAGAATATTCCCGCGAAAATATCAGCCATTTGTATGGAAAAATCAACATTCTTGCTGCAGACCTTCTGGATATTGAAAGCCTTATCGATGCTGTAAAAAAGACCAAACCAGACGAAGTATATAATATTGCTGCCCAATCCATTCCTGCAGACAGTTGGACACATCCTTTTTATACCGGAGAAATTACTGCACTCGGTCCTGTCCGAGTATTGGAAGCAGTAAAGCACCACGCACCGGATGCAAAAATATACCAGGCAACAAGCAGAGAAATCTATGGGAATATCTCAGGCACTGTTACTGAAGAAATGCCATTTGATGCCAATAATCCGTATGGCATTGCAAAAGCATATGCACATATGATGACCAGATGCTATCGTGAATCTTTTGGCATGTTTGCTTGTGGCGGAATTCTCTTTAACCATGAGAGCCCAAGACGAAGTCTGCACTTTGTTACGAGAAAAATTTCTGCAGGTGTTGCATGCATTAAAAATAATGTAAAAAATCCTCCTTTGAATGAAGTTGGAGAGCCTTTAGTAAGGGACGGCAAGCTTTACATGGGAGATTTGGAGAGCATGCGAGACTGGGGATATGCAAAAGAGTATGTAGAGGCAATGTGGCTTATGCTCCAGCATGCAACTCCTCAGGATTATGTTATCGGCACCAATACCAGTTACTCTGTAAAAGATGCATGCAGAATTGCATTTGAGCATGCTGGACTTAATTGGGAAGACCATGTCATAACAGATCAACGGCTTCTTCGCCCAACAGAAATTAAAGAGTTAAAAGGAGATTATGGAAGGGCAAAAAGAGACTTAGGATGGGAACCAAAAACATACTTGGAAGATTTGATGAAACTCATGGTTGATGCAGACTTGGAAAGATTTAAATAAATTAGTAGTTATACTCCTCGTTTTTCTACGTTTTGCTCAGTCCGCCGGTCATCTATTTTCAAACGTGACGTTCGGAAGCAGCCTCACTATGTGTAATTTGCTTACCCATATTCCTTTTGTTATCGAGTAAGTCATCATATAAGCAAATTCCAAATCAGTTTGAAAAAGGTTCCCGTCTGCCTTAGCAATTTTACTTACTATCCTAATATCTTTATATCTTAACATCTTCTCTATTTCTCCAGTATTCCAAAATGTCTTCAATTGTCTTTTCTAAGGGAATTTCCGCAGTCCATCCGGTAAGCATATGCATTTTTGTATTGTCACAGCGTAATTCGGGGTTATCGCTTGGCCGCATAAGAGATGGATCTTCTTCAAGAGTGAAAGATACTTTTGCCATTGATTGCATGAGAGATACAATTTCCTTCATGGTATGAGCAATACCCGATCCAATATTGTATACGTCTCCTTTTTGCCCTTTTTCCATAAGCAATTCATATGCTCGCACCATATCTCGTACATCAGTAAAGTCTCTTTTTGCATCAAGATTTCCTACCTTTAATACAGGAGGTGTTATGTCCTTTTCTATAGCAACTATTCTTTTTGCAAAATCAGAAAGAGCAAATGAAAGAGCTTGACGTGGACCAACGTGATTAAACGGTCGTGCACGAATAATATCAAGACCATACGCAAGACTATACTGTAGTCCTAAATAATCTTGCGCTAGTTTGGATACAGCATATGGATTGGTAGGATTAAAAGGAGTGTTTTCATCTATTGGCAGATTTTCTGGTGATACAAGTCCATAAATTTCAGCAGATGATGTAATAAGGATTCTCCCTTGCAGCTTTTCTTTTCTTGCAGCTTCTAATATATTTACTTCCGCTGTAATGTTATTTGTAATTACTTCTGATGGATTCTCAAAACTCTTCCCAGGAGCAGAAAGCGCAGCCAGATGATAGATATAATCTGGTTTTTTACTACTCACCAAACTTTCTACAGCGTCAGCTTCCATTAGATTCAAACGCACTAAGTCTAGTTTATCTTTTATATGGGCAACATTTTCAATACTCTTCTCAGAAATGAATGTTCCGGATATTTCGTATTCACCAAGAGCAAGAAGGTGTTCTGCTAAAAAACTTCCTGCAAAACCTGTAATTCCAGTAATAAGTACTTTCTTCATAAATTCCAATCTTAAGTTATTTTAGCAGGTTT
>JANWIQ010000025.1 GCA_025449795.1 Minisyncoccota bacterium | reverse complement strand
TATTTTTATACACGATTCAATAGCTTTTTTATTTGGGACGGGAAGTGCACCGGGTAATCCAAGGCATACAGGGCAAGTATGGGTATTCGGCTTTTCACCAAACCAATTATTTGCACATCCGCAAAACATCTTGCTTTTTGTATTGAGCTCAACGTGTACTTCAAGACCAATTACTGGTGTATAGCTAGTGTTTGTTTTCATATTTTAATTTTAAATTTTTAATTCTTAATTTTTAATCAAATTGTAAATTAGGCTTCTCCTTCCAAAATTCTGTTTCTTGTTCATATTGATAGGCCATGGCAAGAATTGTCTCTTCGCCAAATTGCGGGCCAATAATCTGCATGCCTATAGGAAGGCGGTTACTGGAAAACCCAACTGGAACATTAATGCCGCAGAGTCCTGCGATGGAAGATGGCTCAGTAAGTACATCCATCACCTCTCCATACATCGGATTATTTTTTGTCTCTCCAACTTTTGGAGCGGTTGCGGGAAGTGTTGGTCCAAGAATAACGTCTACCTCGGTAAATGCTTTTTCAAAGTCTTGTATGATAATAGTCCTTACCTTCTGTGCTTTCCGGTAAAAAGCGTCATAATAGCCGCTGGAAAGCGCATATGTGCCAAGCATAATTCTCCTTTTTGCTTCTTCGCCAAAAAACGTTCTCTCATTGCCAAAGCGTATGCCGTCCATTCTTCCTAAGTTGGAAGAAACTTCAGACCGCTGCAAGATGGTATATACGTCTATTGCATATTTTGGTTCGAAAAGATTAATTTTTTTGATTTTGTGGCCTTTTTTCTCCAGAACTTTTATTCCCTCTTCTACTTTTGCGACAACCTCTTTGTCTACCCCGGTAAAGTAATCATCTGAAATGCCTATTGTCATAGGTTTTGTCAGTTCTTTCATACGTTTCGCGTATGGTTTTATCTCTTTCGTAGAACTTGTCGCATCCATAGGATCATGGCCAGCTAATACCTCCAACACCAGTGCTGCATCTTCGACTGTTTTTGTAATAGGGCCAGGACTATCTGTTGAGGAAGCCATTGCAATGACGCCGTATCTACTTACCCGTCCGTAGGTAGGCTTGAATCCTACTAACCCACACCAGCTTGCAGGTCCTCTCACAGATCCTGCTGTTTCTGAACCGATTGCAGCAAGACACTCTGAAGCTGCCAGAGAAGAGGCAGCGCCTCCCGAAGAACCACCAGGAAGCCTGTGGGTATCCCATGGATTTCTACTTGGGCCATAGTCTGAGGTTTCTGTGGAAGAGCCGTGTGCCCATGCATCCATATTGGTTTTCCCAAGCAAAACAATGCCAGCGTCAATAAGTTTTTGCGAAACAGTTGCATTATAAGGGGCAACATAATCGTCTAACACCTTTGCAGATGCAGTGGTACGTATTCCCATGGTTGAAAAGTTGTCTTTTACAGAAAAGGGGAGTCCTAGTAAAGGTTTGGTTTCTCCTTGAGCTAGTAACTCATCTGCCTTTCTTGCGTCAGCTAGTGCTCGCTCCTCAGTCACGGTCACAAAGGAGTTTAATTTTGGTTCTAGAATTTTAATTTTTTCTAAATATGCTTTTGTTAATTCAACCACAGAAAATTTCTTTTCTTTTAAAGCTTTTTTCGCCGAGGTAATAGTTAAACTGTGCAAATCTATTGTCATTCGTTTATTTGTATATTTGTTTATTGGATTATTGTTCGATGGCTTCTTCAATGATAACTGGTACAACAAAAAATCCATTGTACGTTTTTTTGGCGTTTTTTAACGCGTCTGCTTGGGAGAGAGAAGGTCTCACCTCATCTTCTCTTGCAACATTTTTTAAATCTGTCACCTCATTCGTGCCTACAATATGGTCAGTATTGATGTCATCCAAACTTTTTACATGGTTAATTGTTGCCTCAAGCTGTGTATCCAACATTTTTTCTTCTTCATCAGTAATAAAAAGCTTTGCTAATTTTGCGACCTTTTTTGCATTAATTTTTATATCTGCCATAACAGTATTATATACTATCTCTTTATTCCATCAAAAAGTCCCGCTTTTGCGGGACGTCTGTTCTACAACACAACCTCCCGTTATGTGGTGTTTCGTTGATTGTGCGCGAAGTATTTCATATAACTTTAGAATGCGTTCCACAAAGCCTGGTTGGTTACTTCATGGTGGTAGGTAACCTCTGAATTTTTTACCTTTGTGCCTAAATCCTTCGGACTTCTATCTGCAGCTAATTGTTTAAAGGATGCAAATTTTTCTTTATTTTCTTCCCCAAGTAATTTTCCAATAAAATCACTCGATTTAAAAAGGCGTAGCGCGTCATAAATCGTGCTTGGCAAGAATCGAAGCCTATCTCTTTTTCCTTCGTCTCGGGTAAGCTTGTCCCCGGTAAGCCCAGTCTTTAGTAATGTGTAAAACCATAAATATGGGTTGGTATCCGGGGCGACAGAGCGTACTTCTATCCGTGCTGTCCTTTCATTGCCAACAGGAATGCGTATCATGGCTCCCCTATCGATAGGGGATACCTTTATTTGGTTAGGTGCTTCGAAATGCGGGTCAAGCCGCCTGTAGGCATTGACACTCGAGTTAATGACAAGGCAGATTTCTGGTGCATGGTTAAGAAGTCTGGAAACAAAATCCCATGCTGTTTTGGACAAGCCTTCCTTCCCGGACTTGTCATAAAAAATATTTTTCCCATTTTTTGCAAGAGAAAAATTGGTATGCATACCGCTGCCGTTAATGCCCATGACCGGTTTGGGAAGAAAGGTTGCTGTCATCCCCATTTTTGCTGCAACTTGCCGACATACTAATTTGTATAACTGAATTTGGTCGGCAGCGCGGACAATATCGGTATAGGAATAATTAATTTCAAATTGGCTTGGAGCAACTTCTGGATGGTCTTTTTCATTCTTAAATCCCATGGCACGCTGTGCCTCTGCGCAGAAGTCAATAAATTGTCTAAGTTTGTCCATGGGGAGTGAATGGTAGTAGCCACCGGTAGAAATAAGCGTAAAGCCTGTTTTTTCGTCATATGCTTGCTCTGCATTGACGCCTTCCACAAGAAATCCTTCAGTCTCTGTTGCAGCATAGGCAGTAATACCTTCTTTTGTTTTTAGATTTTCTGCATACTTTTGCAAGAGTCCACGAAAATCTGATGTATATTGTTTCTTGTCACGTCCCAACACATTCGCAAACATAATGACTTTTCCTGGTCCAAAAAGGTCTGAGGGCAGCCACATAAAGCTTGCCCAGTCTATATTGAGACGTAAATCAGATTCACTTTGCGCAGTAAAGCCCCGGATAGAGGAGCCATCGAAGGTAAGATTGTCTGAGGATGCCAAAAGAAACTTCTTATCATAATCAAGCATATGAAATCGTCCTTCGATATCAGTAAAACAAAGGGTGACTGCCTTAATGCGTTTTTCTTTTTCCAAATACGTAAGGTATTCTTTCTCCAATGCTTTCGGTGTTGAGGTGACTGCTTTTTCTTTTGCTTTGAGGTTGAGCTCTTCGAGCTCGTCGTAGGAAATTTCTAAGAAGTTTCGTAGTGGTACTGTGTTGTCCATAGCATTACTATAAGCAGAAAAATAATAGTTGTCAAGAGGTTAATTATAAAAAAGAAAAGAATTATATTATTTCCAAAAGAAGATATACTTATTTTGATTTTTGATATGCTTTCAGACCCAAAGCAAGCAGCTGCGCTGCCCGTTGTAGTTTTTTTTCATCTAGGACGTAGGCCACGCGTACTTCCCGCATTCCCTTTCCGGGTGTTGCATAAAATCCACTGCCTGGGGCAACCATAACCGTTTCATTATTATCTGAAAAATCCGTCAGTAACCATTTGGCAAAATCCTCTGCATTTTCTATTGGCAATTGCAGCATGGTATAAAAAGCACCTTCTGGCTTGTGAATGGAAATGTGCAGTTGGTTTTCTAACTCAGTAAGAAAGGCATTCCGCCTGCTCTCGTATTGGTTGGTAAGCCAGGAGAGATATCCGAGTGAATCATGAAGAATAGGCGCCACTATCTCCTGGTCAATATATCCTACGGATAACCTTCCTTGTGCAAAACGAAATGCTGCATCCATAACTTCGGCATTTTTGGAGATAATTACCCCAATGCGAGTGCCGCATGCATTCAGTCGTTTTGACACGCTATCGGTAAGGATGATTTGTTGCTTTTCTTTTTCACTTGCAACATCCATAACGCTTACCATCTTTACTGAGTCAAAACAAATACCACGATATGTTTCATCACTCACCAAAAATAAGTTGTTGGACAGGGCAAGGTCTACTATGCGCCGTACTTCCTCTTTGGTAAAGACAGTACCCGTTGGGTTGTTGGGGTTGGTAAAAAAGATTGCTTTTGTTTTGGGAGTAATGGCTTTGCGAATTTCCTCGTCACTTGGTAAGTGGTAGCCATTTTCTCCATCTAGTTGGACTGGGACTGCGCGTGCGCTCACGAGATTTCCAAAAGAATTGTAGTTCGCATAAAAGGGTTCAAAGACGATAAATTCATCACCAGGATCCATGGTAATCGCCGCAGAAAGAATGAGCGCTTCACTGCCACCTTGGGTAATCAATATATCATCAGTTGATAATTCGATGCCAACGTCATGATAATACTTTTTCCAGCCTGCAAGGGTACTTTGTAGCCCTTTGGAATTTGCATAAGGAATTCTGACGAGATTACGAGTAACATCCTGAAGAGTTTGCTGAATTTCCTTCGGCATCGGAAAATCAGGATCGCCAATATTAATATGATAGACAGTAAGACCTTTCGACTTTGCCATATCGGCAAATGGGACGAGTTTTCTTACCGGTGAGGGCGGAGCAGATAAGGCTCTGTTGGATATGGAAATGTGTTTCATACTTTTTCCTCAACTGACTTTACCATAAGTGCTGTTTTGATAACCGCATCAGGGGAAAGTGACATGGAGTCGATCCCTTCTTCCACTAAAAATTTTGCAAAATCAGGAAAATCCGATGGTCCTTGACCACAAATTCCGACTTTTAGTCCTTTTTGATGTGCTTTTGTGATGAGCTCGTGGATAAGTCGCATCACCGAAGGATTTTTTTCATTGCCAATGTGGGCAATGAGTTTGGAGTCTCTATCCAAGCCCAGTGTCAATTGCGTAAGGTCGTTGGACCCAATGGAAAATCCATCAAAAATTTCGGCAAATTCATCTGCCTGTAAAATATTTGCAGGAATTTCCGCCATTACCCAAACTTGTACGTCTGTGAGTCCTTGCTGTTGTAGTAATGCTCGTACTTTCTTTCCCTCCTCAGGAGTTCTGCAGAAGGGGACCATAACCTGTAAATTGGTGAGTCCCATTTTCTCACGGACTATTTTTACTGCTTTGCATTCCAGGGTAAACGCTTCCTGAAAATTTTTATCATAGTATCTACTTGCTCCACGCCAGCCCATCATAGGATTTTCTTCTTTTGGCTCAAATTCACTCCCTCCAATAAGACCGGCATATTCATTGGATTTAAAATCACTAAATCGAAGCAATACATCGTGGGGATAAAATGCAGCGGTAATCATGCCAATACCATAGGCAAGTTTTTCGATGTAAAACGTTAGTCTATCCGTATAGCCGTTGGTAATTTCGTCAATTTGTTTTTTTAGTTGTTTGTTTTTTAGTGTATTGTATTGAATGAGTGCATTTGGGTGCACCTTGATAAAGTTGGAAATAATAAATTCCTCACGCATAAGTCCCACGCCGTTGTTGGGAATTTGGCTATAGCGGAATGCAAGCGCAGGGTTGGCAATAATCATTTTTATTTGGGTTTTGGGTAGGGTAAAGTTAGTCAAATCAGTTGTACTTCGATGAAATTTTAATACGCCAGCATAGACAACTCCTGTTTCGCCTTCTGCACAACTTACGGTAATAGGTTTGCCTGTTGGTATTACTTTTGTTGCATTTCCACACCCCACTACAGCAGGAATGCCCAATTCTCGGGATACAATTGCCGCATGAGACGTTCTGCCTCCTGCATTGGTAACAATGGCACTTGCCATTTTCATGACCGGTTCCCAGTCTGGATCGGTAATCTCCGTAACAAGGACTTCTCCTTTTTTAAATTCGGCAAGATTGGCAGTACTATGAATAATGTGTGCTTTTCCCTGTCCAATTTTTGCCCCAACCGCTGTGCCCTGCGTAAGTATTTTTCCGGTCTGCTCCAACACGTATTCTTCCATGAAAGCAGCAGACTTTGTTGCCTCTACTGTCTCCGGACGCGCTTGGACGATAAATAGTTGCTTGGTGGTAGCGTCGTATGCCCATTCAATGTCCATGGGTTTTTGGTAATGCTGTTCTATCATATAGCCCCAACGAGCGAGTTGTAATATCTGCTCGTCGGAAAGCGCAAAAGTAGACCACTCTTTTTTACTTACCACAGCATTTTTGGTTGCTTGCCCATTTCCCCCATATACCAATTTTTTCCTTTTGTCACCCAATTTTTTATTGATAATTGCAGGAAAACCTTTTGCCAGGGTAGGCTTAAATACCATATATTCATCCGGTGTCACAATGCCTTTCACAATATATTCTCCCAGTCCGTACGACGCGTTGATAAGCACCGCATTTCTAAAGCCAGTTTCTGTATCGAGGGTAAACATAACCCCACTTACCCCTCTATCACTTCTTGCCATTTTTTGGACGGTAACGGAAAGTGCAATATTTTTTTGGTTGAATTTTTGGTCGGTACGATAGGAAATTGCCCGAGGCGTAAAAAGAGAAGCAAATGCTTTTTTTACATGCAACAAAAGAGCGGTTTTGCCTTGGACATTGAGATACGATTCTTGTTGACCTGCAAAAGAGGCATTTACCAAGTCTTCTGAGGTTGCAGATGACCGTACAGCCACATCAAGCATATCGGGGCTTACGTTATATTCTTTTGCCAACTTTGCATATGCAGCAATAATTTCCTCTTCCAAATCGTTGGGAAGTTGCGAAGAAACAATAAGCCGTTGAATTTGTTGACTTGCTTTCGTGAGTGCTGAGAGATTTCTTGTATTAAGCCCACCGATAATTTCATTAATTTTCTTGTGGATAGCATTTTCATGCAAAAAATAGGTATACGCATAGGTTGTAATAGCAAATCCAAAAGGAACTTGAATTTTTTCCTGGGGGAATGCGGTGTTGGTGGCATTGACGAGGTGTTGATACAACTCACCGAGGTTAGCATTTTTGCCGCCGACTAAATTGACGTCTTGCTTGCCAATTTCATCCAACCACAAAATTAATTTTTTTTCTCGATTAACCATACCTTTTCGGTAGGAAGATCTATTGACTAGTATACGCATGGCATATCCTATTGTCAATATTATCCCATACTCTTTCTTAGTAATGCTGCCTGCTTTATATACTGTGAGATGATGGTATCTTTCTGTGGCAAGCTTGCAAAAATTTTTTCCGTAAGAAGCGCATGTCTTTTTTCCTGTGAGGTGATAGGACCAAGTTTTAGGCCAAGATAGGCTTCGATGTGTGCTACATTTTCAAGGACCTTTTGCCATGTGTCGGATTTTTGCGCAAGTTTTTTGAGATTTGATTTGTTGAGAAATCTTCCTGCTTCTTGTAAGTTTTTTTGTAAATGTATGTAATGTTTTTCCAGTAGCGTAAGTTGTCCTGTCTTTTGTGCATATGCAATTGCGTTGCCTGTCCCGATAAATTCTGGTGGTACTCCAAGGGAATACAATGCTGCGGTGAAAGAAATTGCGCGGGGAAGGGTTATTTTTCCTTCCCCTCGTGAATATCCAAATAGCCCGACATGCTGAAATCGTTCGCGCCGTTGGGGAATAAATTGGGCGATTATAGTAACAATCGGAGCGATCCCTTCGATACTGCTTTTGTATTCATTTTCTGCATATTTGATAATGTCCAGAAGCTTTTTTTCCTCTGCGCTGCTTATGCTGCTAGCTTCCTGTGTGGGCAATGTTTTTTCCAGGAGAGAAATTGCGGATTTTACTTTTTCTAGGGGATAGTCATAGCGAAATGCACTCTGGATCGTCACCGTGCGGACCCCTCGATACTCTGCGATAAACTCTTCAACACGCTCAGGATTTAGTCCTCCACGAAATGGTAGAGAACCTGCTCCAAGCATAGGATACAAAGGAATTTTTTCTTTTTGGGAGAGCGCTTTATAGTGGGAAAGTGCAATTTTAATTGCGAGCACTGTTGGGATAATGCCACTATTGAGTGCGGGGTCAGATCGTGCCATATACGGCCGCATATAGGGTGGCTTTTTCTTAAATCTTTTTTCGTATATTCGTAAGTATTTTTCAAGAATTTTGTCTGAGCGGATAATGGTTGCAACCGTTTCGAATAAAGGGATAATACGAATATTGCTGAGAAAGCCTTCCAATCTATATAACGGGTGTTTTAGAGAATGAATTTCTTCAAAGGCCTCTTGCAGTGCGAGCATTTCTTCTGCAGACTCGGTAAGTGGAAGAATAACCTCAAAAAGAGGGGGAATGGTAAAGCCAAAATGTCGGGATACAGAGGCAGCACTTGCCATATTGATAAATGCGCGAAGCAAGCGAAATTCGGTCTCCACCCGTGGGTTGGGTAACCGAAAAGTCAGAAAAACCTTTTCCCCAAGGGGATTTTTGGAAAAATAGTCAAAGTGTTCGGAGAATAACCGTTCTACGACAGACTCATCAACTAATTTTCCTTCCCAGTCCCAGTTGTATTCTGTTGCGCCAAGCTCTGCAAAAGATCGATAGGTTTCTTCTGCCTCATACTGTGTACTAATGTATGGTTTGTAGTGCCAATACGGTTTGGACGCATGATCTGGATGCTGTGTTGCCATGGTGGCAGGAATTTTTCTATCCGTAAAAGATGAAGTTATTTTCGTACGCTTTGTCATATAGATATGAAAACACCCTTACAAAATACCAGGTTTTCCGGGTAGCTTGCAAGGGCGTTTTACCGCTAAATACCTTACTGAGATTCACAGAGTATAGTATCATTGTTTCTTCTATGTCAACAAGCGTATTACTCGTACCTCATCGTATTTTCTTTAAGATAGCATCGTGGGCGAGAAGCTCAATAGAGTCGTCTAATGTTTTGAGCGTAATTGCTGTTTTGTATTTTCTTTCTAAGGCTTTTGCAATAAGCCAATCGGCGAGAATAGGATTTTTTGGAAGAATCGGGCCATGAAGGTATGTCCCAATGGAATTTTTATACACAGCTCCCTCGGTGTGGTCCTCGGCATTACTTCCGTAGCCTTTGATAACTTTTCCGAGTGGTTTTACCTCTTTTCCAAGCCTTGTTCTGCCACCATGATTTTCAAATCCCACCACTAGTTGGCTTATAGCTGATAGCTTATTGCTTATGGTTTTGCTATTTGCCATTGGCCATAAGCCATCGACTTCAATGGCTATATTTCCAATCAATCTTTTTCCTCCGGGATTTTCCGTATATACATCTAGTACTCCTAGCTGCTCAATAATGCTGCCATCCGCTTCTTTATAGTAATGTCCAAGAAATTGAAATCCACCGCAAATATACAGTCCTGGTGTCCCAGTCTCTATCATAGTAGAGAGTACTGTTTTTTTCTTCAGGAGATCTTTTGCAACAATTGTCTGCTGTCTATCCTGTGCCCCTCCCATAAAAAGCAAATCAGCATTACGAAGCTCGGAAAGCGTTGTGTCGACAGTAATTGGCTTCACTTCAACGTGAATACCACGCCACTCACATCTTTTGGTAAGCGCAATAATATTTCCCCTATCCCCATAAATGCTCATAAGGTCCGGATAGAGCCAGCCGATAGTTAAGATATATTTCATAAAATTTTTCTCCCTGTCAGTATGCGACGGACTTCTAGCATGGCAGAATAGGTAGGAAGAATGTAGAGCGTTTCATTGACCGGTATATTTTTTATAGCATTTTTTAAAGCAAGCTTCAGATTTTTATAAGTTTGAATTTTTGAATTTGAAAATTGAAAATTGGAAATTGGAAATTGCATGGAATAGTTAATTCTCAACGTCATATCCCAACATCTGTCTCCGCTTATGGTAATACGTTGGAGCTTTTCGATATATTGTTCCATGTCTATATCCCAGATCCAGCTGACATCCCGTCCATCAGGAATACGGTCATTGAGGACAAATAAAACATGTAATTTATTGTTCGAGCGCAGTCGAGAACCCTCACCTTGACCCTCTCGCCACAAGGGCACTACCTTCGCGGAAGGGTTGCCCACTCGGCGAGGGAAACTTTTGTTGTTGTTTTCAACAATTGTCTTGAGGGATTCGTTAAAGCTGGTTGGATTTTTGGCGAGAAAAAGTTGTATTTGTTTTCCTTGAATAACCAATTTTTCCTGTCTTCCAAATGCTGGAGTTACTGCATGAAGTGCTTGGTCTATATTTTCTCGAGAGAATCCTAATGTTTGCGCTGTAAGTGATGCAGCAAGCGTATTGTATTTATTGTAAGTACCTTCCAATGGATAAAAGCTATCAGCAAGATTTGGTATGGGGCGCTGCAATTTGCAATGAGGACACTTCCATAAACCTAAGTGGGAATATACTATTTTTGAAAATTGCAATTTATTACTGCACCGGGGGCAATATAATGAATCAGCCGCGTGTTGTACAGATTGTCCTTCTGTTTTCGTTGGATCTAGCCCAAAATAACTAACGGTTGCTTTTGTGGCTGTGCCGAGATAGGCAATAAGCGGATCATCTGCATTTAAAATAAGATGTGTGGTGGATGGTAATTTTTCAAATGCTTGTTGCCAATTCCTCGCAATGCCGTCTAATTCTCCATACCTATCTAATTGATCACGAAAAAGGTCGAGGACAATAATTGCTTGTGGGGTAAGCTCTTGAAGAACAAGGGGTAAATTGTTTTCATCTACTTCAAATATTGCAAAATCAGTGGTAAGTTTTCCTGAAAAGTTTGTATGCAAAAGAAGGGAAGATGCAATACCATTAATCAGGTTGGCGCCAGAACTATTTTGAAATACGTTTTTCCCATTTTTTTTAAGGATGGTAGTCAGTATTTTGCCGGTTGTCGTTTTGCCATTTGTCCCTGCAATAAGAACAATTTGCCGTGAAGAGTCTTTAAGTAATTCTTTTATGTAGTTTTTGTTAAGTTTTAGGGCCACATGACCAGGCCAGGTAGAACCAGAGCCGCTATTAGTAAGTTTGCTAATGGTACAAATAGATTTACCTAATTGAGTAATTAAAAAATTGCGCATTAATAATTTCTAATTTCCAAATATCAATTCACAAGTTACAAACAAGTTCCAATTTTCCAATTATCAAAAACACAAATTTTATATTGGAATTTGATAGTTGTAATTTATTTGTTTCTTGTTGGTTGGTTATTGGAATTTTACATTGATCTTAAAATTCTTATTCGATCTTCGATCGGTGGGTGAGTATCAAAAAGCCCAGAAAACCAATTGCCAAGGTTTTCCCCTTTGAGGGGACTTTCAATAAAAAGTTGAGCTGTCGCATTACTCACCTGTGGCATAGGCGATTTGTACTTTTCTATTTTTTCAAGGGCAGTTGCGAGCCCTTCTGGATAGCGAGTGAGAAGAACTCCCGCAGCATCTGCTAAATATTCTCGCTTTCTAGAAATGGCAAGCTGGATAAGCGTTGCGGCGATAGGGGAGAGTATTGCCAAAATAATTCCAATGAGGATAAAGATATACTGCAGATTATCCCCTTCTCTATCCCGATCTCGTGAGAAGCCTCCCCACCATAGTTGGTTCATAAAAATATTTGCAAGAATTGCTACAAATCCAACAAGTATGGCAACAATTCCCATCAGGCGAATGTCAAAGTCTTTTATGTGAGATAATTCATGCGCAAGTACTCCTTCTAGCTCAACTTTATTGAGTTGCTGCAGGATTCCGGTGGTTACACAAACAGCGGCATGCTTTGGGTCGCGTCCTGTTGAAAAAGCATTGGGGGCATCGGTATCCATAACGTATACTTTTGTCATTGGCAGCCCATCACCAATGCACAGATTTTCTATAATGTTGTAAAGCTGTGGATTATCTTTTTTTTCAATTTCCTGAGCGCCTACAGATGCAAGGACAATCTTATCAGAGTAATAATAACTTCCAAAACTCATGACTCCTGCCAAAATAAGCGCAAATCCTGCATAAGACATGCCGTACCCAGTTGCTTTTCCAAAGACAAATCCTACGGTGGTAATAAACACCATAAAAAGAGCCATGATAAGCCATGTTTTCCACTTATTCGAAGTGATCTGTGAATAAATGTTCATATTCAATAAAGGAGCCAAAGGTACCAAAAGTTCCAGAGGTTCCAAAGGTAAATTTTTGGCTCTTTTGGCCCATTTGTCCCTTTAAAATTTGACTTGCACTTCCTTTTTCTCAGCCTCACTTGCAGCAAAAAATTCTGCTCGTTGAAAATGAAGCATTCTTGCAAAAACCACTGATGGAAAAACAGACAATTTGGTGTTATAGTCCATCACGGTACTGTTATAAAATTGTCTGGC
>JANWIQ010000024.1 GCA_025449795.1 Minisyncoccota bacterium | reverse complement strand
AGCTCTATATAGCTATTGTAGGAAAGCTTTAAAAGAAACAAGTAAGAAAAATCTTAAGGATTCTGCGAATGGGCTCCATGAAGTCCTGCCACATTATTAGGATTAGCCGTTACAGCTGCACCAGGTACATCTCGCGCTACAATTGCAATCCCTGGTCTTCCGTTTTCAGCATCTTTAGTTTTTTTCGCAGCCCTTTGCTCAGATGTTAATCCAAAATATTTCAAGACAGATCTGATAAAAGAGGGTGACGTAGCCAAAACGCGATCTGGAGTACTGACAAGAGGTTGTTGATCTCCAACCCCTATTACTTCTTGAGCTGGTCGTGTCTCTACTGCCATATAAAACTAGATTAGTTGTTTTCTTATTTGCTTGTCAAGTAGGTAAAAATTTTCATCTTCTGTAATCTTGGGCAGAAGAATAAAAATAATATACCATAAGGAAAGTTCTTTGGCAAAGGGAAATAATTATAAGCCTAATTTTTCTCCCCTTAATATCGTCCATATGGCACAAATTAGCATACAAAAAACTCCAGTGGAGCTTTGATGAAGAAAAGAAACTAATACTTCTTTTGGCTATAGCAAGCCATTCAGGTGGGTTTTATTTGATACAACTTCGTATTTGTAGGTTGGTGGGGATCTCTGCGGGGAATGCCGGGCAAAAAGTACATTTTACGTGGAATGATTTACGTAAATAACTGCCTTTTCCTGCTTTACGCAATAAAATCTAAGTAATTATGTGGGGTAATAACAGAAAAGTCCTGTGCTTGTGGGTAAGAGATGAGCCAATCTTTTGGAGGTAAAACTTTATTCTTTGTTGACCATTTAAATTCATAAGGGAAAATCTTCCCGTTTCGTTCTTCAATAAGATCAATTTCTCGCTGACCATATGTCCTCCAAAAGTAAGAATAGCCGTGAATATTTTGATACGATCGCTTTTTTAATCGTTCTACCATAAGAAAATTTTCCCAAAGTTGTCCAATATCATTTCGCAAATGTATAGCATTAAATTGAGAAATAATAGTATTTCGGATGCCGTTATCAAAAAAGAAGTACTTTGACTTACTTACTACTTCAGAGCGTAAATTTGTACTATATGCACCTAGGCGAAATATAATAAATGCTTTTTCTAAAAGATCTAAATATCTTCCTACTGTTTTTGCGTCAATTGATAGTTGCATGGCAAGTTCATTAAGAGAAACTTCACTACCAATTTGAAATGCGAGAAGCTTTAAAAGATCTAGGAGGATCTTAGCTCCTTTCACTTGCTGCAGCATGAAAATATCTTTAAAAATATATGAATTCACCAATTCTTCAAGAATCTGAATTTTCTCTTCCTTTATTTGCGTAAGTAGCACTTGAGGATAACTGCCAAAAATAAGATAATTTTCTAATTTTTGCTGGAGTTCGTATTTATTATCGTGGTCCAGAAGTAGTTCAAGTTGGGCAATAGGATAAAGAGTTAATGTAGTTTTTCTTCCCGTGAGAGGTTCGCCAATTTGATTTGCCAAATCAAAAGATGAAGAACCTGTAGCAATAACTTTCAAATTTGGTATTTGATCCACAAGTATTTTTATTCCCATACCGATATTAGGAATGAGTTGGGATTCATCAAGGACAATAAGTTCATATCCCTGCGCATACGCAAGAATTCGGGTAAAGTCTTGAGAAGATAATATGTCCTGAATACGTATATTATCTCCTGAGTCCAGCTTGTACTTGAAAGGAGTCTGATCTAAAAATTTCTGTAAAAGTGTTGTTTTACCAGCTCTGCGTGGGCCAAAGATAATTAATGCGCGATTGGGCTTTATATATTGATTTAGATCACGATAAAACCGGCTTATCATAAGAAGAGAATATCACAAATCCCTAAATTTGTCAAATTTTAGGGAATATCAATCCCCAAATTAGTAATAAAATGAGGATTTGGTGGGATCTCTGCGGGGAAAGCCGGGCAAAAGAAAAACTGGCACAAGAGCAGTTGCAAATAAACCACAAGGAGTTGGGGCTGTAGTATTTACTGTGTGCAGCGGGTAGTTTTGTGGGGTACGTGTGTTAAATATGGTATAATAAAATTATGCAACATCCTCCTGCGTACCTTCAGCCTGTATTATGGTCAACAAAGAGCAGTACCCTTGATATTACAAAAGATAAAACCTATATCATTCACCAAATTTTATCTTATGGTTCTATGAAAGATTGGCGTTGGCTTTTGAAAACCTATGGTAAAGAAGATATTGTTGCTGTCTTTACAAACAATCCCTACAAAGACTATCGTCACGCTAGGTTTCTTTTTGTAAAAAATTTTCTTCTTCCCTTAAAAAAAGAGCAACTCGATGAGAGTCATTATGTCAAAAATATATCTAGAAATATTAGATAATAAAAGAAAACAAGTTTTTCAATCTCTTTCCCTCATGCGTCATAAAGGTTATCTGGGAGGAGGAACTGCGCTTGCATTGCAACTTAACCATAGAATATCCTATGATTTTGATGTCTTTGTTCCCCATGAAATATCGAATATATTGAGAAAGAATATAAGAGACACGTTTCCTGATTATGTTATGACATATGATTCTCATGAGCAAATTACTTTCCAAACCCAAAACGTATCAATTACATTTTTATGGTATTATTTCCAGCATATAGTTCCGCTTGTGTCCACCCAGTATCTTCCATTAGCTTCGATTTTAGATATTGCTGCAGATAAAGCACATACATTAGGAAGAAGAGTGGTTTGGAGAGACTATGTTGATATATATTTTCTTCTAGAACAATTTTCTCTAGAAAAGATTATCGAAGTTGCGAAGAAAAAATTTAATGGAGACTTTAATGACGCATTGTTTCTTGAGCAATTAGTATACTTTAAAAACCTTGAAATAGTTCCAATAGAATATATTAACAGGCCAGTAACAGAGGAAGAAATAAAAAAAAAGTTACAACAAGTAGTAACTTCATACATAAAGAGTAAAATAAGTTGACGATTTTAATACGTAGCTTTACTTGATACAACTTCGTATTTGCAGGTTGGTGGGGATCTCTGCGGGATAAAAGCAGGCAAAAAGAGTCAGATTACCTTTGGTATCTTTTGTGAGGCCATAGCCTTTGCCACCCTGTGGGGAAGAGAGGAATTTTTCACAATAGGTCTGGATGGGGTTGGCGGCACACTGCCAGGCAAGAGAAGTGTCCTCTGCAATATATGGTTGTATGGCAGTCTGGGCAGAAGCGCTACTTACCACAAAAGGAGAGTTCGCGGGAAGAGAAATATTGAGCCGAATTTTTTCCACCAGGGTGGTTGTTGGCCGATAAAAAAGTGAGGCGACGGCATTTGTGTTGGAAGGGAGTGTCCACTGCACTTGATACACAGCAAAAGACTGGGAAGGAGCAAAAGAAGAAGCATTGATACGGGGAGGCAAAACGTTACTCTGCAAAGTACTTTCCAAAAAATCTCGCAATGAGACGGTTGCTTTTTTTGTATTGTAGGAAAAATTTTTCCCTTGGGGAAAATAACGCGGCCCATCAGGTTGGGCTATGGTGGAGTTGTTCACAGAAGCAGTGCGGGTAAGATGCGGAAAAAAAGAGAGCAGAGGAAAAGCCGTATCCAAGCGGAGAATATTAAAATAATTGAGTGTCCCAAAAACAAGCACCAGCGCAACAAGACAAGCCACTATTTCCAAAATCCCTATTTCTACCAGGAAAAATCTTTTCATTGCTTCTCTTCTATAGTAGGAAAAATAGGAGCTGATTACAAGTGGAGGAGCTAATTTTTAGTTGGTTTGGAATACTTCTCAAGCCAAGAGGAGATTTCTAACAGAGAAAGTGTATCATTTTCAACTTTCATAACGAAAGCGAGTGTTTCTTTATTGTGATTTTCTAATTTATAATCATTCTTTTTAAGAAAAATACCAACGGTAGAATAAGCTGTACGCTTGTTACCGTCTACAAATGGATGGTTTTTGAGGAGAGAATGCATCAGTGAGGCTGCTTTTTCAAAAATTGTAGGATATAAGTCCTCGCCATCAAAGCTTGCCTGTGGTCTTGCTAAAGCAGATTCTAACAGTCCAGTATCTCTGATACCTGCCGATCCACCAAATTGCTTTATTGCCTGGTCATGGATGAAAAGGACTTCTGATGGAGAAAGATATTTCACTTTTTAGCAAGTTCTTGAAGAACATCTGCATGTTCAGTCATAAACTCATCTACCATTTGGGCAAACTTGGTTGATATTGGAGCCTTTTTTCTTCTTAGTTTTTTTATTTTTGTAATATGTACCTCTATCGTATCTCCAATATTAATATCATTATCCGTACGCATCACTTGAGGGATAATGATTCCCGCTGAATTGCCGACTTGAATAACTTTAAGTGTCATAGTTATAACATGTTATAACGAAAGAAAACGATTGTCAAGTAGGGCTTATGGCGTAGCGGTAGGAGCGAGTGTTGGGGAGACTTTTGGCGTTACCGACGGGGTGCCAGATGGTTTGTGGAAGAATTTGCCCATGCCGGAAAGAATTGTGGTCATATCATGGCGAATTTGGGCGAAATCTGCGCGTACCTTTGCCAAATCTTGTCGTACGCCGGTAAAGGTAGCTTGATAATTATTGTTGGTAAGGACAACACTCTGTAATGTGCTTGCATCTGTATTGAGGAGAGTAGTGATAGCAGTAAGTTGTGTAGAAATATCTGCAATCGCTGCGTCGATAGTCGTGGTGTCGTTGCCTTGTGACTTGAAAGTAGCAGAAAGCTGAGAAAGCTGAGGGACAAGTGCCTGGATTGTTGCAGTAGTGGATTGTAAATTATTGACAATAGTGAGGAGCCGAAGTTGTGGTTCAAAAGTAACAAAGACATGGTAAGAGGTGACGATACTTTTCCTGTCTGCGCGTGCTGTCGCAAGATCTGTATCGCCATCTATTTTGGTTTTGAGGGATTGTAAATTACTGATCATCGTATTGATATTGGAAGTGAGCGTAGTTTTTTCATCTGTGGACAGGCGGGTATCACTTTGTACACGGGATAACAGCGTATTGAGGCTTGTTAGTCTGTCCGCTAGCATCCTATCTGCGGAGGCAATAACATTTTGCAAAGCCGCACTTTGTCTTCCGGTAATGGTTGGGGCCATGGTGAGCCGCTCTTGAATTTGGGTTATTCTCGCGCCGTAGGTAGCAGCCAATACTGGCCGTGTGGACACCAGCGTCATAAGAAAAAGAATGCCGAATGTAATACGTATGTTATTGTTCATAGACCTGCAACACTATCTTGTGACGAGTCAACTTGATTGACAGAATTAATGTCTTGGTTACTTTGGGTAAGCGCATTTTGTATTTGCTGGTCGGTTGCAGAAATAGTTGGCTGTGCATTTTGTTGGGTAAGGGGAATTGGTGTTGGTGTTGTGGTGGGTTGGAGAGTGGCTATGGTGGGCTGTTGGGCTTTTTTATTTTTTGCAAGAAGCAAAAGAGGAATAAGGGCAATAAGAATCACACACAGGCTAATAATGGTGAATTTATATTTTGAAAAGAATGGAGGGCTTTGTCTTTCTTCTATTTGGGGATTCACTGGTGCCATCTCGTTCATACTCTTAAATTAGCAAAGAAAAGAATGATTGTCAACACTATCACAATCCAAGAAGGTGCAGGGCAAGTTGGTAGAGATTGTTGATAATAAGCTCTAGGGAAAAACCACCGATAGGAAATGCGAGCAAAATAAGAAGCAGAAATATTCCAATTTGTCCAAGTGACAGATATGCCGCTGCCTCTCGCTCCGGTAAGATAAGGGAAAATATCTTTGACCCATCCAGTGGGGGAATGGGTAAGAGGTTGAAGATAGCAAGAAGGATATTTATTCGAATAATAGCTTTTAAAATTGTTGCAATTAGTATGGACACATCTCCAAAATTGAAAACGAATAAGGTTCTTAGCAGAAAAGCTGCTGTGACAGCTAGTAATATGTTGGTTAATGGTCCTGCTAAAGATACTAATGCTAAGTCCTTACGTCCTTCTCTTAAGTTAAAAGGATCCACTGGTACAGGTTTTGCTCCGCCAAAGATAACTGTTCCTCCTGATGAAATATACGTAAGTAGTGGGAATAATATTGTATAGACAGGATCAATATGAGAAATTGGATTTAATGTTAGTCTACCCATAAGTCTAGCTGTAGGGTCACCAAGTCGGTCTGCCACTAATCCATGTGCAATCTCATGTAAAATTGCAGAATAAATTAAGACAAAAAGGTAAATGATCAATCCAATTGGATCTATTCCCATATTATTTAACTGTCATGCTGAACTTGTTTCAGCATCTAAGTCTTTGAAATCTGGATTCATACTTTTGATTAAATTTAACTTCCATAGTCGATGCCAATTTTTTAATTGTTTTTCTCGGATTAACGCATCATTAATTGTACTACAATCCTCAAAATAAACTAATTTTTTCAGTTTATATCTTTTACTAAATCCCTCGATTAGTTCATTCTTATGCTCAAATATTCTTCTCTCCAGGCTATTGGTAACTCCAATATAAAAAGTTGTATTAAGTTTATTTGTCAGAATATAAACATAATAAGTTTTCATTTAGAGATCCCGAAACAAGTTCGGGATGACAGTGCTACAGTTCGGGATGACAGTGCAACAGTTCGGGATGACAGTACTGCCTTTTAAATTATACATGAATAATTCTTCTTCATTGCATCATAGGTTTTATGACTTGAGTTACCAGGTTGATTTGTGGTATCATAAAAGCCGTATGGCAATGAAATGTATGAATTGTGGGAAAGGTGTCCAATACGGACACAATGTAAGTCACGCAAAAAATAGGACACGAAAAATCTTTAAGCCAAATCTCCATTCGGCTCGGATT
>JANWIQ010000023.1 GCA_025449795.1 Minisyncoccota bacterium | reverse complement strand
GCTGCGTTGCATATGCTCTGATTTTCCTTTATACTAGCTTATTCCCTTGCGCCGTTTGTAAAACGCATGGCAAGGTGTTTTTTGCGTATTCATGAATGATGTAATAACTATCAAGGGTGCACGTGAGCACAACCTCAAAAATATAGATGTTGATATTCCAAAAAATAAGCTGGTCGTACTTACCGGACTTTCGGGAAGTGGGAAGTCCTCACTTGCTTTCGACACGATTTATGCAGAAGGACAAAGAAGGTACGTAGAGAGCCTCTCTAGCTATGCAAGACAATTCTTAGGAATAATGAAAAAGCCAGATGTGGATGTCATAGAGGGCTTGTCTCCTGCAATTTCCATAGACCAGAAAAGTACATCCCACAACCCTCGTTCGACAGTTGGCACAGTAACAGAAATATATGACTATCTTCGACTTTTATTTGCTCGTGTCGGCCATCCACACTGTCCTATCTGTGGACGGGAAATTTCCCACCTAAGTAAGGAGCAGATTACGCAGGCAATACTAGAATTAAGAAGCAAGAATAATGGATTAAGCAAAAAAGGAATTAGAGTATTGATACTGGCGCCGATTGTGAAGGATAGAAAAGGAGAGTATAAAGAGCTTTTTCTAGATTTGAAAAAGCGTGGATATAGAAAAGTCAGAATTGATGGGAAAATATATAACATAGACGAGGACGTTGTCCTTATTAAGACCAATAAGCATTCTATAGAGGCAGTAGTAGACCAAATGGTAATTTCCAAGGAAACAGACCTCCTGCGGCTTTCTACCGATGTGGAGCAAGCGCTTGCATTGGGGAATAGCGAGCTTATTGTTGCCATTATTGAAGATGCTGGCTTTAGCATCCCGGACAAGCCTGAAAAAATGACCAATGAGCTTTTTTCTGAGAAATTTTCCTGTCCGGTTGACAACATTTCTTTGCCTGAAATCGAGCCACGTATTTTTTCATTTAATACACCACATGGGGCATGCCCAACCTGTAATGGGCTTGGCACTATTCTTACGGTAGATCCAGAGCTTATCTTAAATAAAAATCTTAGTATTGCGGAAGGAGGCGCTTTACCTTTTTCTACGACGTTTACTCATGACAGCTGGTTTACCAGGACGATGAAAACCTTTTCTCAGGAAAACCATATTCCACTGGAAAAGAAATTGGGAGAATTGACAAAAGATCAGCAACAGCTTCTTTTGTATGGAACTGGAGAAAAAGAGTATGAAGTCCATGGAGAAAACAGATGGGGAAGGCATACGACCATCCATGAACCCTTTTTCGGGCTTATTGCAGAAGTAAAAAGACGCTTTGAGGAAACAGAATCGATGTTTATTCGGACCCAAATAGAAAAGTTTATGCGCTATGAAATTTGCCCTGATTGTAAAGGTGGCAGACTCAAGCCAGAAGCATTATCGGTAACAATAAATGGTAGATCTATTATGGATGTTGCGAATATGACCATTACGCGCTGCCTAACGTTTGTAGGTGGTTTGGATGCTATTTTGTCCGACAGAGAAAAACACATTGCCAAGCTTATTGTCAAGGAAATTAGAGAACGTCTTAGTTTTTTGGTTGATGTGGGACTTGACTATCTCACCCTTTCCCGAGGGGCACAGACATTAGCAGGCGGAGAAGCACAGAGAATCCGCCTTGCTTCCCAAATTGGCAGTGGTTTGACTGGCGTCTTATATGTCCTTGATGAACCATCCATTGGACTGCATCCAAAAGACAACGCAAAACTTATTAAAACACTAAAAAAATTACGAGATTTAGGTAATACTGTCGTAGTTGTAGAACATGACCAGGAAACCATGGAATCCTCTGATAGAATTATTGATTTTGGACCTGCAGCAGGAATGCAAGGTGGATACATTACTGCTCAAGGGACACCCGAGGAAATAAAAAAAGACCCCAACTCACTTACTGGCCAATACCTGTCTGGAAAGAAAAAAATACATATCCTTCCCTCTGAAGATCCCAGAAAATTCGAAAAGCAAGAAATCCACATTTACGGTGCAGCTGAGCATAATTTAAAAAACATTGATGTGACTTTTCCACTTCAAAAATTGGTTGTCCTTACCGGCGCATCGGGAAGCGGAAAATCTACCTTAATGAATGATATTTTGTACAAAGCACTTATGGAAAAGACCAATGCGCTTTTTAGGGATAGACCGGGAAAATTTAAGACACTTACCGGGGATGAATACATTCGTCACATCTTTTTTATTGACCAATCGCCAATTGGCAGAACACCAAGGAGTAATCCAGCGACCTATACCGGCACATTCAATTATATTCGAGAGGTATTTGCCGCAACAAAAGAGGCAAAGATTCGAGGATATGGACCAGGCAGGTTTTCTTTCAATGTAAAGGGTGGCAGATGTGAAGCGTGTCAAGGAGAAGGGCAAATAAAAATAGAAATGCAATTTTTACCTGATGTGTATGTGCCATGTGAAGTTTGTGAAGGGACACAGTATACTGCCGAAGCGCGAGAAATACTTTTTAATGGAAAAAATATTTCCCAGGTTTTACAAATGAGTGTTGGAGAAGCGGCAGAATTTTTTTCGTTTCATCCTGCAATTTCTTATAAACTCCATACGCTTGTTGATGTGGGACTTTCGTATATTAAAATGGGCCAAGCTGCTCCAACGCTCTCCGGTGGAGAAGCCCAGCGCGTAAAACTGGCAACCGAATTATCCAAAAGAGGAAAAAATGCGCTGTACTTACTCGATGAGCCAACAACTGGCTTACATTTTGCAGATTTGGAAAAGCTCCTTGGGGTGCTTCGCCGGCTTGTCGATATCGGCAATAGCGTCATTGTTATCGAGCACAATCTGGATGTCATAAAAAATGCTGACTATATAATCGATTTGGGCCCTGATGGAGGAGATACTGGTGGAGAAGTTATTGGAAGGGGAACACCAAAAGATATCGCCAATAATCCCAAATCCTATACTGGCCAATTTCTCAAAAAAATGTTAGGCTAAATAGATAGAGTGGAATTAAGAATTAGGATGTATGAATTGTGCAAAGAAAAAGCTTCTCATATTTTTTTTGTGCACATTGGGTTTTTTCTTCCTTCCGAAATCAGCCTTTGCTGCCAATGAAAATTTTAGTACTGCTGCGCAAGTTACGTATACTGTTGCTTCTTCTGGCCTAACCCACGTGGCCCTCACCGAGACGCTTACCAATCTCTCCGATAAGTATTATGCCTCGTCTTACCAGATTCACTTAGGCTTTCAGGACATCCAAAATGTCAGCGCCTCGGACCCTGGCGGAGTTATTACTCCCGCGGTAACTCAAACCGAGAACGGGGAAGATGTCGCCGTGTCATTTACCAATCCTGCCTTTGGCAAAGGAAAAACATTTCCTTTTACCATCTCCTTTGATACCAAAGAAATAGCTTCGCTTAATGGGTCTATTTGGGAAGTAAATATTCCCGGCTTGTCTCATGCAGAAGATTTTTCTAATTTTACTGTACATGTTGTTGTCCCCCCTTATTTTGGAGCGCCTACGTATAGGAAACCTGCGCTAGGAAATACTTCCCTTATTTTTACAAAAGATCAATTAGGGAAGTCTGGCATATCTTTGGCTTTTGGTGATAAGCAAGTCTATGCTTTCCACCTCACCTATACAATTAAAAACTCCGAACTTTTTCCTGCAACCACCGAAATAGCGCTTCCGCCCAATACAACGTACCAGCATGTAGAAATAGATACACTCTCTCCACGTCCTATGAATGTCAGGATGGACACAGACGGTAACTGGCTTGCCCAGTATCTTCTTTCTCCCTCCCAAGTCTTAAAGATTGTTGCAAGTGGCAAAGCATATCTCTCACTTTTTCCCTCAACTGAAGAGCTTTCGCAAAGCGATCGGGTATTGTACCTCAGATCATCTCCCTATTGGCAAACTCAAGATACAAAAATAAAAAACCTCGCTACCGAACTCAATACACCAGATGCAATTTATTCCTATGTGGTAGATACGCTCCATTACGATTTTGCACGAATATCAGATACTCAGGATAGACTTGGTGCCGTTGGCGTACTCACTCATCCAGACCAGGCAGTATGTCTGGAATTTACAGATCTTTTTATTGCCCTGGCAAGAGCAGCAGGGATTCCTGCTAGAGAGTTAGATGGATACGGCTATACACAAAATACCATTGCACGCCCGCTTTCTTTACAAAAAGAAGTACTCCATGCATGGCCTGAATATTATGATATGGCGAGACATACATGGGTTATGGTGGACCCTACGTGGCAAAATACCACCGGTGGCGTTGATTACTTCCATACCTTTGACTTTGATCATCTCACGCTGGTTATAAAAGGCGTGAGTAGCGTCTATCCTATTCCTGCAGGTGGATACAAATTGCCCGGACAAGAAAACGAAAAAGATGTGCATGTATCCTTTGCGATCGACAGCGTAGAACCCCAACCAACTGCTTCACTTGGGCTTATTTCTCCAAATGAATTTGTTGCAGGCTTTCCGCTGCAGGCAAATTTTAGCGTGACCAATACCGGGAGCGTGCTTTTTCCGGCTCAGACTGCTTTCGTCTCCATTTTGGGCAGTACCCAACAATACCATACACAAGCGATTCCCCCTTTTGGGGAAAGTACGTATCCGCTTTCACTGGGCAAAACCCAATTTTTGACAAATACGAGTACGCTCATTACAATACGCATGGCTGGTGAGAGTATTGAAAAAAGAATTCATATTGTTGCTATCTCATCTGCTGTTTTGGTAGGAGGTGGTATTTTTGTTCTATGCTGTATCATCATATATTTCATTGCCCGAAGACCCAGGCGTGTATCAGTTTTTTGATGCTTCTGGAAAAATTCTCTATGTAGGGAAGGCAAAAAATTTAAGAAATAGGGTATCTTCATATTTTCAAAAGAGCGCAGTTGTTTTTGGAAAAACAGCACTGCTTGTCGCTCAGGTCAAAAAAATAAAAGTTATTCCCGTGGAATCTGAAATTGAAGCATTGCTTTTGGAGGCAAACCTTATTAAAACATTTTCTCCAAAATACAATATTAGTCTGAAAGACGGGAAACGTTATCCCCTTATCCGTATCAGCGTAAAAGATACCTACCCTGCGGTGCTGACTGCACGTCGTATGGATGATGCAGCGTCTATCTATTTTGGGCCATTTCCAAGTAGTAGCGCGATGCGTTCTGTCTTGCGACTTTTGCGAAAAATATTCCCCTACCACTCCGTGCTGCGTCATCCACCAAAAATTTGCCTCTATTACCACATTGGTCTTTGTCCTTGCATTCCCGCCCGTATAGGGTTGAACCCTATTGCGCACGATGAGGGCTCAACCCTTATAAAGGAATACAAAAAAACAATTCGGCACATTATTGATTTTCTGAATGGAAAAACCAAAAAGATCTTACAGGAGCTGGAAAAAGAAAGAGATGCGCTGGCAAAAAACGAAGCATTTGAGCAGGCTGCTCTCGTGCAAAAACAAATAGACCAAATTCGTTACGTAACAACTTCCACGCACAAACCTTTTGAGTATGAGAGCAATCCAAATTTAAAATCTGATTTACGTAGACAAGAAATGGAATCGTTGCAACAAATCCTTCACGCACATGCGATGAAAATAAAATTGCCCAGAAGAATTGAATGCTATGATAATTCCAATTTTCAAGGCACAAATCCAACTTCTTCGATGGTAGTCTTGACAGACGGGGAAATAGATAAATCCCAATACAGAAAATTCAAAATACGTACGGTTACCGGACCAAATGATTTTGCTTCTATGGAAGAGGTGTTGACTCGGCGCTTGAGACACAAAGAATGGCCTTTACCGGACTTACTTATTGTGGATGGCGGGAAAGGACAAGTATCTAGTGCCAAAAAGGCACTAGAAATGTCAAATCTCAAATATCAAATTCCAAATATACCAATAATAGGACTAGCGAAAAGGGAAGAGACAATTATTACCTCTGATTTACAGGAAATTCTATTGCCAAAGTCTTCTCCTGCACTACTACTTGTGATGAGAATTCGCGATGAAGCGCACAGATTTGCCATTACCTTTCACAAAAAATTAAGAAGCAAGAACAACTTTTTGTAAGATCCTTCACTAACGTTGAAGATGACGCTTTAACCTCTTCACTTTCGCTTAACAGTATAGGAGTAAGGGAAATAGAGGAATGTGGCGGGTTGGTCATTAATGAGATATTTTTGGAAATCTGAATATATTTTTACTCGCTCTGACTGGTTCACAATTTTTCTGCCATCCTCAAGCAGTTTATCTATGCGTACATCCTTATTAAGATTGGTTATATTATTCTCCTGATAGGAATGCCACAGCGTATATTGGTCCGGATCTTGTGGAAGGTGAAAGTCGCCCAAATATATTTGAAAGGAAGATGACGGTGGAACGGTTGGGACAACAACAATTTTTGCAGACAACCCAATTTTTTTCCATGATGCTTGAATAATATGTGCAATCTCCTCATACTTTGCCAGGCAAGAGATAGTAAATAGAGGATATGAGCTTGTTTTTGTCCCAAGACTTGCCTCAACGAGCAATTTGGCATGGGTATAGTCTAGCGTATGGTGATTGTTATTTTGATATGCCCATGAAAGTGGTGATAGCGGAGAGTATGCCCTCTCTCCCTGGGAAAACGTATTTGGAATAGTATAGGACAATGCTTCCCGAAGCTTTGGATCGGAAAGGGTTCTATCTGTTGTATTATAAAAAAGCGTTACCAGGGTCGTGTAGTCGGTAGTTTTGGAAAGTTGTAAGTTAGGGAATGCGTTCAGTGACATATGCTGAAATGAATTATCGGAAAGATTTTGCGCAACTGAAACTTCTCCCAAAACAAGCGCAAGCTTCAGCGCATCATCTGTAGGATAAAATTGGTACACACGAGTGCTTCCCGTATTTTGTGCAGGGGAAATAGTAAGTGATTGGATAAAAGATCCATTTAAGACGACATTTTTTACCACATTTGGTCCCAATCCAACAAAGCCATTCTTAAAAAGAGGGCGGGAAACGCTGACAAGAAATGGAGCATAGGAATCTTGCAAATGAAATGCGATCGTATAATCATCGAGTTTTTCTATACGGACATTTGCGTAGGACACAGCTATTTGCTTGGTGGTAAAGGGCGTGCCATCCGTAAATGAAAGGTGCTTTTTTAAGTAAAATATGTATGTTTTTCCACTGTCTTTTATTTGCCATGTATTGGCCAGGTCAGGATGTGCAATACCGTCTGGTGTAATGGTCGTAAGTCCACGGGAAACCGTTTGTAGAAGCGGCAAGGGGAGTGAATCAATGGAGTATGTACCTACCAAGCCGTAGGTTTCCCTATTTTCTGATGTAATTTTGGAAATAAAGGAAAAAACAAATGTTTGAAGAAGAAAAAAGAAGAAAAGTCCTAAAATAAAGAATGCAAAAATTGCTTTCCCCCATTTTTGTACATACGCGCGGATAAGCCAAATAATGAGCCGACGATTTATTGCCATAATTACGTGTTAGTGATTGAGTAGCAGCAAAATTGAAACAAGCGCAAACAAACACGCAGCAACGGCTGTTACATATAACAGTAATTTCTCTATGCTTCTTTTGCTTCGGTAGAATTGGCCAGACCCTCCAAATGCTGTGGAGAGTCCTCCGCCTTGCATCTGTAAAATAATAGATGCAATAAGCACAATGCCAATAATAACTTCAAGAATGAGTAAAATCATATATTATTCAATGGTTGCAATAATCTCTTTTGCCAGTTTTTCACTATCGTGACGGATAAGGCTTCGAATGAGTCCATCTGCCTTTGACTTTTCTATGAGTTCGTCACTGACAATAGGCTTACGAACTATTCTATAGTACGCTTTTTGTCCCAAATCATCAACTACAGGAGATTCCTTCATGCTTTTGTATTTTTTGAGGACATCCTCAGGATATTCTTTTGTATTTACAATGACACTGTCCAGACATTTTCCAATATATTTTTCCAGCGTTTTGACGTGGTCCTGTGCGGTAAAATTATAAGTTTGTCCAAATTTAGTCATAAGATTCATGATATACACTTTTTTCGCAGATGACTTTTTAATTGCAGCGGCAATGCCTTCGACAAGAAGATTGGGCAACAAGCTTGTATACAAGTCTCCCGGCCCAAGCACAATAAGATGCGCATTTTTTATTGCCTCTAACGCTTCTGGATTGGCTTGCGCTTTTGGCTTGAGGTAGATATTGGTTATTTTCATCGTCCCATCATGGAGTGGTTCGTCAATAAAGTGTTCTTCGCTTACTACGTGGCCATTTTCATACTTTGCAAAAAGGTTAGTATCGGTAAAAGAAACAGGAATGACCGTGCCTTTAATACGCAACACTTTTCCTGTTTGTCGGATTGCTTCTTCTTGGGAACCCAAAATATCCGAAAGCGCAGCCATAAAAAGGTTGCCAAACGTCATGCCGCTTAATCCATTTCCCTTTTCAAAGCGATACATAAAGAGCTTTCTCAAAAGACCTTTTCGCCCACCTTCTTCAGAAAGGGCGATAAGACATTGACGCACGTCTGAAGTAGGAAGAAGACCAAATTCATCTCGAATACGCTTATTGCTGCCGCCACTGTCACTCATGGTAACAATTGCGCGAAGTGCATATGGGTAGGCTTTTAGGCCGCTTAGGGTAACAAATGTGCCTGTGCCGCCGCCAATACAAACAACAGATGGGTATTTATTTTTCATGCTATTCAATAAGCCATTTAATTGCCGCAGTAACACAGGAAAGTACTGCTGCAATAACAATATAGGCAAGTATTATACTACTTATTTCAATTTTTGGTATAGAAATACCCAAAAAGCTAATTTTGGCGATCGTAAAGGTTGTGATAATAAGGGTTGGGACAAAACGCTGCAGAATCCAAATCACAATTGCATTGGTAACTACGGAAAAAAGGCCAAAAGTCATCAGAGTAAAAGGAATGGAGAGGATCTGCAAAATGGGTTTGACAACAAAGGTAATGATAGAAAGAAACAAAGCAGCAGTAAAGAGGTTGAGAAGCGAGGTCGTAATGTGGAAGCCTGGGATAAGGATTGAGGTAAGAAGCAGCGCAAGCATATTGATGCCAACTACGCGCACAATACCTTTCATAGAGTAATGGTAACAAATAGAAAAGCTTGGGTCAACTGAAGTATGCTACAATAGCCACATGCAGACAATCGTTTGCCCTCACTGCAAGACACCATTTGAAATTTCTGAAGCCCTCGACAGCGAATATCGGGAGAAACTTGTTGCAGAGTTGCAAGAAAAGCATTCCGAGGCACTGGAAAAACAAAAAAAAGAGCTTGAGGAGAAAATTGCCAAAAAAATTACTACCGAACTAGAAATGAAGTTAAAAGAGCAGGAGCTTGAAAAAAGTGAGGCAGAAAAACGCACAAAAACACTCCAAGAACAACTGCTTTCCTACATGAAAACAAATGATCAACTAAAGGAAAAAGACAGGGCGAGAGAATTGGAATTACAAAAGAAATTGTCTGAAGAATCTGAAAAAATACGCCTTAAAGTAACTGAAGAGGCACAAAAAGAAAATCAGCAAAAGTTGCAAGAGAAAGAAAAACAGCTTCAAGACGCACTAAAAGAAGCGGAAGAAATGAAAAGAAAATTACAGCAAGGCTCTCAACAGTTGCAAGGGGAAACCTTTGAATTGGAATTTGAAGCCCTTTTACAGAGTCAGTATGGAAACGACAAAATTCTTCCAGTGGGAAAAGGAATAAAGGGCGGCGATATCATTCAGGAAGTGTGGGACAGAAATGGTAACTTTGTCGGAAAAATTTTGTGGGAGTTAAAAAATACCAAAACCTGGAGCGAGCAGTGGATAGAGAAATTAAGGACAGACAAACGCAGTTGTAAGGCAGATGAAGCGATCCTTATTTCGGAAATCTTGCCAAACAATTTAAAAAATGCAGGATATAGAAATGGTGTATGGGTTACAGAAAGACAATTTGTTGTCCCAATGGCAGATATGATGCGCGCAAAACTCATCCAAATTTATGTGGCAAAAAAAGCAGTAGAGGGAAAAGATACAAAAATGGAAATACTTTATAGATATTTGTCTGGTACAGAATTTAAAAATCGTGTTGAGGCAATTGTAGAAGCATTTAGCAGTATGCAAGTGGAAATTGAAAAAGAAAAAAGGTACTTTTCCAACAAATGGGCTCGGGATGAAAAAAATATCAGGCAGGTTATCGATAGTACGTATGGCATGCATGGAGATTTGAAGGGGATTATTGGGGGAAGTTTACCACAAATTCAAGGGTTACAAGATGAACCTCTTGCGCTGGAAACAGGAAAATAATTAGATTCCAATTGCTGCAACAAGACCCAATACCGCAATCGCTACGCCAATAAATCCTATCGCAACAAAGGTATTTCCCGGCCCAGTTGGTGGAAGTGTAGGCTTGGGGGTTACAACTGTGGTAATACCAGGCGTAGGAGTATCGGTTGGCGTAGTGCCTGTTGGCGTTGGCGTGTCGGTAACACTAGGAGTATCTGTGGGAGTAATCGATGGGCCAGGGGTCTCTGTAGGAGTATCGGTTGGCGTTATCGTGATCGCTGTTGTGGGTGTTGGCGTGTCGGTAGGAGGTGTTACTGTCGGCGTCACTGAAGGCGCACTACATGCTACAACTGGTGTTCCAGCACTATTTACTTGTGACCAGAATTGACAGTATCCATAGCCAGCAAACCCACCAGATTGCGCTGTGGATGTTTTGGAAAAACAGGTTTGTCCAGCAAAATTGTAGCTGAATTCTAAATCTATTTGGACACTGCCACAAACCTGACTGGTAGGAGTGGTAAAAGAAGCAACAAGATCGTCAAGGTAATGTGGATGTGTCCAATCACTAATCGTGATATCTTTGGAAAAAGTCGTATCCTTCACATCAGGACTAGCTAATGTACATCCACCCCCCTGAGGACAGTAAAACCTGTGTACCGTAAAATGAATCGTCGGCGCCGAACTTTGGGTCAGGCCAAGAGAATCCCAATATATTCGAAATGTTGTTTGATAGGAGCTCACATTGGCGCTATCGGCATACCCTTTTGCTGCTCCGCCTTTGGTACATCCCGGCGTTTCCACTGGAAGATTAAAACTTAAATGGTTACAGCTATCGGGAAGGCCATTCCAAAACCTACCGGTAGATGCATGTTGGCGTACTTCTTGCTGCTGTTGTACTTCATAGAGCGTGACAGGCAATCCAATGAGGACAATAAGAGCAACAAATACCAATCCCAAAAATTTTGGATCTTTCAACCTTCCAAAAATATCTTTAAACATGCTTACCAATAGAGTAACAGATAAAAAACATTCTATGCAAGTGGAAAGACAAATTGTGCGAAGAGAGGGAGTATACTAAAAGCATGAAGGGGTATAGAAATTCTTTGCTTGTTGTTTTTTCTTCTACTATTTTTTTGTGGACGATAATTTCCTTTTTCCGAATTATTACAACATATGCCCCTGACTTTAGCGTGTATTATCAAGCTGCAAAAAATATTGCAGCAGGCATATCCGTATACACAGGGCAGAATACCTTTACTGGTTTTGCCTATCCGCTGGTCAGTGGTCTTTTTTACTTGCCATTTCTCCTTTTCTCCTATGCACTAGCCCAGGGAATTTTTATTTTGCTTAGTGTTGTCTCTTGTGTTGGCTGTGTGTGGGTATGTATAAAGATTTTGTACAAAAAAGTATCTTTTCGTTTGTTTCTTCTTTCTCTCGCATTGGTCTTTCTGTCTTTTCCAACGAAATTCACATTGGGTATGGGGCAAATAAATTTGATAGCATATTTTTTTCTTTTATTCAGTTTGTATTGCTATCTGACAAGGTCTTTCCCTGTCGTGCAGAACCAGCAGAGACTTTATACAACACTAATTATTGCTTTCCTTTTTGCTGTTGCATGTGTCTTAAAACCAGTTTTAGGCTTTATGTTGCTATTTTTTCTTCTCGAAAAAAAATGGAAAATTATCGGCTACTTTTTTCTTTTTTTATTCACAGTAGTACTTTTGGGGATGCTTATTGACCATCACAGCCTGCAGGATTACTTTTATTACGTTCGGCATGTAATACCGGAAATGTCCAAGCCGGCTGGAAAAGAAATTTACTACAACCAGGGACTGATGAGCTTTGTATTTCGCGAAATACCAAATCACATGTGGCAAGTACTCCTTAGCTACATAGGAATGGCAGCTGTTGTTATTGCGGGTATTTATACTGCTTTTCGAAGTAAAAGTAGTGTCTATCGATTTGCCCTCCTTCTTTGTATGATTCCCATTTTGGATACACTATCTTGGCAACACCATTTTGTATTTCTTATTTTCCCCTTTTTTTATTGTTTGTTTGTATTTTTCCACGCAAAAAAATGGAAAAGCCTTGTGACAGTTTGTGTGGCATATGTACTTGTGAGTTGGAATTTTCCTCACCCGGAAGTTTTTTCTTCTTTTCCCAAAAACATACTTTTGTCCAATACTTTTTATGGAGGACTGCTTTTGTTTTTTTTATGCATCTCCGCAGGTGCGTGCCTAATCCACCCCAAGGGTGGAAACTAAAGGTTGATAGAGTTTGTCGCATGATTTTTCGAAAGGACTTGTATATTTTTCCAATTTTTCTTTTTTTCCAAAAACCGTACAAGCAATTTGTATGTATCTAAGTCAAAGGTATATGAATACGCCGCTGTTTCTTGCAGGATACTATCTTGCGCTGTGTACTGTGCGAGGAGACACCACTTATCAACAAGAAAATATTCTGCTGTTTCTTCCAAACTATCTTCTTCCGAAATTACCACCGGGCCCATGAATGGCCATGGTTTTAATGAGTAATTGGCAAATGCTTCAGAAAATCGTATCGAATAGGCAAGGGGATTTTCTTCACCAATACAAGCGCCTTTGCAATTGCCAAGCCGATAGGCAAAACATGAGGTTGTCGTTTTTTCGAGTCCGAGCAATTTTTCGCACAAATGGTACTGCTGTACAAAAGGGATAAGGAATGTCTGTGCCTGACGCTTTGAGCGAAATATTCCCAAAAGATTGGGAATATCATCGGGCTCTATATGAGAAAACACTTCCAGTACGACTTCCGAATATCCTTTTGCATTTGTTCTTTTTTGGAGTGCATACATCTTTTTTAGGATACGAAGCTGCCTGTTGTAGAGGGGTTGTAACTTTTTAATAAATTGCGATTCTTTTATAAGCGCTCCCAATTCGCCGCTGGTAACACATGTCTCGATAGTTTTTATTTGTTGAGAAATACTCATTTCACGAGGTGAGGCATGGTCGCTTGCAAAATGGGAGAGGACTCGCTCCTGAATATTGACACTTTTCCCAACATATAATGGTATGTGATTTTCTCCATAAAAAATATACACTCCTGGTTTTTCTGGTAGTGCAGTAATAGTAGCTTCGGAAATAGCAATGGGTAAAGAAGTCCGTTTTGCTATTCGCTTGATTGCATCACTCAATATGTCTTCAGAAAACTTTTTTTGCATGTAGGCATAGAAATCCCATACCACTTTTGCGTCTGCAAATGCCCGGTGCCTTTTTTCACAGGTAAAACCAAACCTGCTGATAATCGCATCAAGATTGTGTTTTCTCTCTTCAGGAAAAAGGGTTTGGGATAATTTGACGCTGCAAAAATGCTTGGCGGTAAATTTTTTCCCATGACGCTTAAATGCATTGCGGATAAATCCATAATCAAATCGTACATTATGGGCGACAAAAACACAGTCTTGTAACATGTCATATATTTTCTCCTGAATTTCAAAAAAAGTTGGTGCTTTTTCCAACTCTTCCTGAGTAATTCCTGTGAGTTGAAGAGAGAATGGAGAAACAAATCCTTCCGGGTTAATTACGGATTGGAAAGTATCAACCAGCGTATTATTTTCCACACGGAGAATCCCTATCTCCAGTATTCTATCTCGTGTAACGCCCAGACCTGTGGTTTCTATATCAACAAATGCAATCTTCTGCGGTAACATGTGAAAAAAGAATAGCAGAGGGAATGTTTTTGTTCAAGCGATGAGACAACCACAATTACCTTTTTCTTACATACGAAAAGGCTTGTTCTTATACATACCTTGTATTTTGGTAGCATGGCAATCTCTACAACAGAAGCAACAGGAGTACGTACGCGGATGACAATAGCAACATTAGAGAAAGTTACCGTGTCTACTGCAGATGGTAGACTTACCGTTATTCATAACGGCAAAGTACACGAGGCAAGAATAACAAGTGTTAGTTTTGAACCTGCGTTGTATGTCCAAGTGCCAGGAGGATTTCGCTTGTACCCTTTACGTTCTTTTACGCAAAAGGATCAAGTTGCTATTCATAACTGCAAATTAGCACAGGAAAAAAATGAACTTGTTCGAAGAACCTCATTTACTGAATAATAGGTGATCGAGCTTAATTCGATATTCACCAAGTTGAGTTTGGTGAGCCGCCGGGGATTTGAACCCCGAACCAATGCCTTAAGAGGGCACTGCTCTACCGTTGAGCTAGCGACTCATGGAGCTACATATACGCATTAAAGTATACCAAATCAATGCACAGGAAAAAAGATGTAGTCCTCCTATTATGGGAGAGTAGGAGGTGTGCTCACGAAAGAAGAAGTTTCACATATGGATCAGGAGTGTAAAGCTTATATACAAAACTTTTATAAATAGGAGAAGGGAGATTTAGGATTGAATAAAACCTAAAAATTTTCTGTTACCTGTTGCGCGCTCGGAGGGACTTGAACCCCCGACCCTCTCGTCCGAAGCGAGATGCTCTAATCCACTGAGCTACGAGCGCAACAGATGTATTGTATCAAAGTATGCTTTTTCCTTCAATGAATCTGTGATATTGTTGGGTACTCAAGAAACCATTATAATTGACTAGTCTTTCAGTTTATTTTCAACGGTGCCCAGGATAATTATCGTATGAGACGCTTTAGTATTAAGCTTTTTAAAATTCTTATTGGCTGGCCACTTTCCTGTATTGCCCTTCTATTTTTGTGGAAATTATTTACCCCTCACCTACCAACTGTACTCATGCACCTGAAACAAGCAAATATGCTGCTTCTTTTCCTCTCCCTTGTTGCCTTCCAACTGTATTTTCTTTTTCGAATTATTCTCTGGCATACCATTCTGAAAGACAAAAAGCATGTGCTACCCTTTGCCCCCACTGCTTGGTATTGGAGTATTGCAGAGATAAATCGGTATATTCCAGGTAACATATGGTCAATTGTCGGAAGGGGAGTAACTTTTGGAAAATTTGGGATTACACAAAAAACGCTTTTTTCTGCATGGCTACAAGAGAGTATGTTGCTTGTCCTGGGGAGTAGTTTTGTTGGACTAGCCGCGGTAGGGTATGCCTTTTCCCACCTCTTACCAACTTTTTTCCTCAAAGCCGAGCTCTATTGGGCTACACTTCTAGGTATTGTTGTGGCAAGCGGCATATGGATATTGCAGAAAAAGTTTCTTCCGACACTCCTTACTTATGCCAACGCGTATACGCAATTTATTTTTGCAGGAATTGCTTTTATTTTCTTTGGACTTGGAACATACTTGAGTATTGCCGCGCTTTTTCCTCTTCCACCTGAGCAACTTACCACACTTGTTGCTTTTTTTTCACTTTCATTTACCGTAGGATATCTTTCATTTATTACTCCCATGGGGCTTGGGGTAAGAGAATTTGTCCTTTCGGAGGGCCTTCTTCCATTTTTATTACACACGGTTGTGGGATTTGTGTCTATTTTTTCTCGTGTGTGGTTAGTTATTTCCGAAATAGTTTTTCTACTTTTGGCTTTAGGGATACACAAAGCAAAGGTTACGTTGCATACCCGTTTTACTACTCATGTACAACAGCATGCGTATATCTACGCGCTATGCCTTGGCATACTTAGCTACATTAGCTACTTTACCACGGCAAGTTTTTTACGGTACACAAATTTTTTTACCGGCAGGTTTGATCTGGGCAATATGGACCAAACCGTCTGGAACAGCTTGCATGGAAAGATTTTTATGCTTACCGATCCAAATGGTACGAATGTCATGTCTCGCCTGGGTACTCATGCAGATTTTATATTGGTTCTTTTAACTCCTTTTTATGTTATTTGGGAAGACCCGCGTATGTTGCTTTTTATCCAAACAGTAAGTCTGGCTTTTGGGGCCCTCTTTTTATTTTTACTTGCAAAAAATTATATAAAAAGTAAGTCCTTTGCACTTATTGTCTCCTTTGCATATCTACTTAACCCTTCTGTACAGTATACAAATTTGTACGACTTCCACGCAGTAACCCTTGCAACAACGCTTTTCCTTGGTGCATGGTATTTTCTCACAAAAAAAAGATACCTGTGGATGGGAATATTTCTTTTGCTTGCCGGACTTACCAAAGAAGAAGCGTGGATTGTGGTTGGGTTTTTTGGCGTATATATCTTTCTTGTTGAAAAAAAGAAACTGTTGGGAAGTATTTTGGCTGCGGGATCTTTTGGTGCATTTTATTTGCTTGTATGGAAACTCATTCCATATGCCCGAGGAGGCCAACACTTTGCCCTATCCTATTACGCAGACTATGGTACAACACCAACAAGCATAGTAAAAAATATTTTTCTTTCCCCAATGAAACTTTTTGCTACCATATTTAGCAAAGGGAGACTATTGTATCTAGGCGAGCTTTTGCTCCCTTTTGGATTTTTATCTATTTTTTCGCCACTTTTTCTTCTCTTTGCCCTTCCTGATGCAGCAATTAATATCCTAAGCACTAACTCACAACTCCAGCAAATAACGTATCAGTATACGGCAGTGATTACCCCATTCCTTTTTGTTTCCAGTATTGTGGGAGTTGTACGGCTAAAGACCATTTTCCCAAAGCTTCCCATTGGCTTTTTCTCCTCTTTGCTTTTTGGCAGCACCCTGCTGAGTGCATATTTCTTTGGGCCTTTTATCGGAGCACTTCACCCAAATATTGATATGTTTGTGCATCAAGAAAACGATAGAAGTATTATTGAAGGATTTTTAGCAGATATTCCTTCTAACTTGAGTGTTGCTGCAACCAACAATATTGGCTCACATCTCTCTCATAGACAAAACATTTATACAATTCCTGTAGGGATAGACAAGGCAGATATTGTAGTATTTTTACTCAATGACGCATTTGCCCAACCCTCTTTAACAGCGCAAAAACAAATTGCCGAGAATTTAAAACATGATAAAAATTACATAGAGGTTTTTCGAGAAAATGATTTTGTCGTATTTGAAAAACGCAATTTGTATACACGAAAAGAACCAACTATTGCAAAAGGGAAATTATATCCTGCTTCTATAGAAACTTTGCAAAATCGGGATTTTGAAGGCGGAAAAATACAGGTGCAGAAGCTGCTGCAAAATGTTGCCGCAAGAAGTATGCTATTTTCCTATCCCTCGGATGGCCTTACGCTTTTTGCGAAGGCAGATCTCCCCCAAGGCAATGGACCATTTCCCGTTGTTATTATTAATAGAGGATATATTGTCTCCTCAGCCTTTAAAGAGGCTACTTCCTATGAAAATATTGCAGAAGATTTTGTCCAGCATGGATTTATTGCAATTACCCCAAATTTTAGAAACAATGGACAGTCCGATATAGACAGAAGCATCGCGGGCATATTGGGATATCCAATTGACGAGCTTAACCTTATTAACTCTCTCCATACTTTCCCGCAAGCAGATACCAAACATGTCTTTTTGTGGGGATTTTCTGTCGGGGGACAGGTAACGCTTACCACACTTGCTGCAGTTAGTCAAAATAAAAATATTTCTCCAACCATTCAGGCAGCTGCTGTGTGGAATACGATTCTCGACCCCTATATCGCCTATGCTCAATTTTCTCATATTTTCCCAGGCCAGGCTGTACCCTACCAACGGGTGTACAATGCTTTTGGCCCCTATGCGACAGATCCTCTTCCTTGGCAAAGCATATCACCGCAGTACTATATACAAGATATCAACACGCCAATTCGTATTTCAGACGCCTTTTCCGATGCGATTACTCCATACCAATGGTCTATCGAGCTGTATGACACCTTAAAGTACTATCATAAAAATGCTGCACTTTCCCTCTATGATACAGACCATAATTTTACCACCTCCTGGAGACAGGTTATTTCTGAAGATATTGCATATTTCGAGTCTTTTCTCAAATAGTCTCCCTAGTAGAGCTTTGTCAGTTGCATTCTGTCCCACTTATCTGCAAGAAACCCGTTGGGGACAGTAGTAAGCTTGTCCGAATAAAGCAAAAATCCATTGCGAATCGTATGGTCTCCAAATTTTTCATTAATCCTGTCAATGGTAGTAATAAGTTTTTCACTGCGCAAAGCCTTATCAAAAAGCGAAAGAGGAATTCTGTCCCTATCTGCAAGATTACTTACCCACACGGATATTTGTCGCACCATGCCAGTCCGTTCTCCGATACCCCAGTGCCATTTTTTATAAAAGTATTTACATACTTCAAATATGTCCTTTCCTGTATCTACATAAAAAGGCACAGTTGTACGACTATATGCGCTTTCTGTGCCCCTGAGGGAAAGTCCAACAGTCCGTGCTTTTTTACCAAGACGCCGAAGTTTGATACTTATTTCTTCAGACAACTCAAAAACATTTTGTAAAATAATTCGTTGGTTGTATTCATTATGGGGAAGACAATAATTACGCCCTACAGATTTTACTTCGGGTGCATGGCCAAAGTGGACAACGTCTGTTTTGTCCTGCGCCCATGCAACATTTTTCAAAAAATTTGCCTCATGGGGACCAAATTCTCCTTTTAATTGTTCAAAGCGTATGCGCCGAAGTTGTAAGAGGTTGGTTACCCCAAGCATATGCAAGCGCTTTTCTATTCGAGACCCTATCCCGCAAATGTCGGTAAGCGCAACCCTACGATATACCATATCCACATTGTCAGGAGTAATAACAAACATGCCATTTGGCTTATTCATACCCGATGCCAACTTTGCTAAGAGCTTGTTGTAGGAAACGCCAACAGAGACGGTGATGCATGCACCAATGTTTTTCTTAATATCCGCCTTTATGCGTGCAATAAGATTTTCAACACCGCCAAAAAGAGAAACAGTAGCAGTAACGTCCATAAAAAGTTCATCGATAGAAAATACTTCTATATACGGAGAATACAATCTGCAGATTTTTAAAAATTCTTTCGATATCTCAAAGTAGCGGGGAAAATGCGCCGGGACAAGCAAGAGAGAAGGGCATACCTGAAATCCTTCGCGAGCACTACTGCCGCCTCGTACGCCACATTTTTTTGCTTCAATACTTGCCGCAATAATTGCACTTCTGCTATTGGCTGCGGTTACGCCAATGGATTTACCTCGAAGGTAAGGATGATCCTGTTGCTCTACGCTTGCAAAAAAACTATCAAAATCTATATGTAAAATTATCTTTCCCACCCTTTTATCATATGAGAAAAATACACGAATATACAAGAGGTTGTATGTAATCAAAATATAACAAAGACATCAATCTTAAGGGTTCAGCTCTAAAAGGAAACTTAGTGCTTGCGGACAAAAATAATAAGAAATACCCTATACCAGAATTTTCCATGCCACAAAAACCCAAGGCAAAAAAGAAAGAAAATAAAAACCACATCAATACTGAGTATTCCTTGCGGGCCAAAGTAAGCAAGGGGATCAAAATGGACAAGAAGGGCAAATTCATCTAGCGTAAGGGCAGCGCCTATTCCGTACAGAAGAGACGACAGTCGAGCAAAACTTTTCCCAAATTGCGGAATACGAATAAACCCTGCAAGAAGAAGCAGTAATACTCCCCACACAATGTGGTGGATATGGATACCCTTAATGGTCACATAGCCAAAAGGCATAGGAAGGATGTGCACGAGTATTCCATACACAATAAGACGGGCTATAATAAATGTAATAGTGAAGGAAGTGAGGATAAGAAAACGAGCTTCTTCTTTTCCGCCTTGGATGTGCTTTTGATACGCGTGACGAATATGGGACAGATATGGCATATAAATAGTATTTCTATGGTATAATAAGAAAGAATATTCGTGCAAGTAGCACGATTTTTTATACTGATGAATAGTACTAACATTAGGAATATTGCAGTCATTGCCCACGTGGACCATGGAAAGACAACGCTTGTGGATTTTTTACTCAAGCAGTCCCATACCTTTCGGGAAAATGAAGATACCATGCAGCAAACAACTATCATGGACAGTAATCCTCTTGAAAGAGAAAGAGGAATAACTATTTTGGCCAAAAATACTGCGGTCCTCTATAAAGACTATAAAATAAATATTATCGATACACCAGGCCACGCAGATTTCTCAGGAGAAGTAGAACGCACATTAAATATGGCAGATGGCGCGCTCCTTATTATTGATGCGCAAGAGGGTCCTATGCCACAGACAAAATTTGTGCTAAAAAAGGCGCTAGAGTTGGGGCTGAGGATTATTGTGGTGATTAACAAAATAGATAAAGCACTTGCAGACATTCCTCATACTATAGAGCGCACCAACGATCTTTTTCTTGAGCTTGCAACAGATACGGAGCACTTGGAATTCCCTATTCTGTATGCGATTGGAAGAGAAGGCAGAGCGGGGAAAACAGAAGCAGAAACACGTACCTCTACCACCCTTGAACCACTTTTTGAAGAAATTATTTCCTTTATTCCTGCCCCAAAAATTGCTGAGGGTGCTTTCCAGATGCTGGTTACCAGTCTTGACTACGACACTCATAAAGGCAAGCATATAATTGGAAGAATTGTGCGAGGGAGCTTAAAGAAAGGCCAATCAGTTGTTCTGCTGGAAGAAGAGAAAAAATCCCAAGGACGGGTAGACACGATTTCCATTACGTATGGGCTGAAAAAACAAGAAGTAGATGAAGCAGACGCAGGGGAAATAATAGATATTACCGGTATTGCAAATGCGCATATAGGAGATACGCTTGCAGACATTTCCGATCCCACTGCGCTTCCTAGAATTTCTGTTGAAGAGCCAACCATTAAAATTTCTTTGGGGGCAAATACGTCCCCTTTTGCCGGAAGAGAGGGAAAATTCTCCACTTCGCGCCAAATTTTAGAAAGACTTGAGAAAGAACTGGAAACCAATGTGGCACTCAAACTGGAAAATGTAGGAGATAGATTTATGCTTTCTGGAAGAGGAGAGCTGCATCTCTCTGTCCTTATTGAGACACTTCGAAGAGAAGGCTATGAATTCCAAGTTGGTAAGCCCGAGGTTATTATAAAAGATATTGATGGGCAAAAAATGGAACCAGTGGAAGATGTTATTTTAGATGTACCAGACGAATATGTCGGTGCGGTAACTCAGGAAATGGGACAAAGACGAGGGACTATGACCAATATGGAATCTGACGGCCGGGGAAATACGAGATTGGAATATACAATTCCATCCAAAAATCTTCTTGGCGCACGGTCGGATTTACTTACCAGCACCAAAGGCACCTTGGTTATGAATTCACTTTTTAATGGCTACCAACCCTTGAGCCCTACGCTTGAAAAAATTCGTAACGGCGTCCTTATTGCTTCAGAATCAGGTACTGCACTTGCCTATGGCCTGAGCAATGCTCAGGACCGCGGCGTTACTTTTATCGATGCAAGTACCCCTGTCTACGAAGGGATGATTGTAGGGTTGCATAGCAGACCCGATGATATTGAAGTCAACGTGACCAAAGCAAAACAGCAAACAAATATGCGCTCGCAAGGCGAGGGAGTAAAAGTACAGCTGACGCCTCCAATTATCATGAGTCTTGAGCAGTATTTGGATTTTCTTGAAGAAGATGAGTTACTTGAAGTTACCCCCAGCAATCTCCGACCACGAAAAAAACTGCTTACGAAATTGGACAGGGTACGAGCCAAAAGATAACCTTCTTCCCATTTCCTTACCCTCTATAAAGCGCTTCTTTACATTCTTTTTGTAGAGTACGGTAAGGGGTGAGTATATGACAGATCCGAGCATGAGTGTGCAAGAAGCAGGAAGAAAAGGCGGACAAAAAACAGCATCAGCGCACGGATCAGATTTTTACAGTAAAATTGGAAAAAAGGGCGGAGAAGCACGCAAACAAAAGTTGGGAAAATCTGGATATCGTGATCTTGGACGCAAGGGTGGACAAACAACCGCAAAGCGTCAAGGGGCAGAGTTTTATAGTTTTATTGGAAGGAAAGGCGGTAAAACAAAAACAAGTGAAAAATAATACATGAGCATGTAGTACTTCCTGTTACCCTTTTTTATACACGTAGAAAAAGTCTTTTTGATACCCGGTAAGGTAAGACAAGCCACCGTCGCTCATGTTTTTTAGAAGCATTTGGTAGGTATATTTTCCACTTCCCTTTGGGGAATAGAGGACAAAACGGACCCACACCGGGTTAATGTCTAGCTGCATTGCATTCACCGCACCTGCTTTCCTTAGCGCTAAGGCAAGAGTTTCGGGGACGAGCGAAGGTCCAACTGCGTACACAAGGTCTCCCTCGGCAGTTATTCCCACGCCAGAGCGCCATGTATACATGCTGTTAGTTGTGGTAAGCCCCCAGGTCTGCATATTCCATGAAGCAGAACTTGTGACAATCTTCCCATTTTCAATAAGCATGGGGCCGTTTTGTCGGATAGCCAATACGCCTTTTCCAAATGTTTGTCCGGTATATCGTACCAGTTGGGGAATCTTATCATGATAAAGTACTAGTGTTGCCAGCCCTTGTTGCAAAGGAAGAAAAGTTTGGTTGCCTACCAACATGCCGTATGCACCATCTTTTTTCTGAAATCCTCCATTAAACGCGGCAACAAGCAGATTGCTTTGCTGTATAGGCACAGGGACCATACCTGTTCCTCGATGCTGGCTCTCCCCAGGTTCCCATGTTCCTGCTGATGCGCCAATAGAAAGCTTGTCTGTATTTATTTTTACCATTGCAACAATTGCGTAATCTCGCTGGGGATCGGGCCGTAAAAATGTCTGCGCCATCTCTGCACTGGTACTGCTTGAAAGAATAGTCGTCCACACTCCTTCCCCCGACAAGGCGCTCGTTTGTACAGGAATGGGAGTAAGCGTAAACGCTGAAGTATCCGGAATGGTTATTTTTTTTGTATCAGAAAACACACGCGTGTCTGGTTTTACAAAATGGTATTGCAATTTATTTGCTTCATCTTCAATCGCAAAAAATCCTGATTCTATGTCAACAGTTGCTTGACTACCAATAAGAGGACGAAGGGTGTAGTCTGCGAAATTCGCTGAAAACACTTGATGGGTCTTGAGAAAAACAAATAATCCTCCAACAAGCAATCCTATACCAGCAAAAACAGCGAGCAACATCTCAAAAGAAAACTTTATTTTTTTTGCAGCAGTTGCCTTTTTTTTTGCCATAGTACTATTGTAAAATTTAGTAGGGACGGAATGTTTCTTGGCCAAGATACTCAAGCAGGTCTTGCCCCGTACGATATCCTGGTCGCAATCGGTACAAGAAATATCTATTAAGCTGATTTTGCTCCACACCAGGAATGGTAGATACTGCGGTTGCATATCCTGCCTGTTTTACTAGCTGAATAGCTTGTTCGTCAAAAGAACCGCTTGGGTAGGCAAAGGAGACCACATGAATATGATACGTATTTTCTAGGTCTGCTTTACTCTGGGCAATTTCTGTTGTTGCCACAGAAAAAGGCAATCCTTTTAAGGCAAAATGATGCACAGTATGCGCACCAATTTCGACAAGGCCGCTTCCTATCACATCTTCCAGTTGTTGTGGCGTCATGAAGTCGGACCCGCCAATAAATCCAGAGATAATATACGCGGTTGCTTTTACCTGATATTTTTCCAAAATAGGTAACACAACCGTGTCAAGGTCCCAGTGTCCATCGTCAAACGTAAGCAAAATGGGCTTGGGTGGCAGGAAAGCTTTCCCATCGAGCACAGCAGCCAAGTCTTTGGCCGTCATAAAAGAGTATCCTGCTTCCCGCAATGTCTGTACCTGACTTTCGAAAACATTTGGAGTAATATCCAAGGATTGGCGAATCGTATCTTTTTTGTCCTGGACGTACTCTACGTAGTGATAAAGAAGGATTGGCACACGGATGGTTGCTGGCAGACCTATGGCTTGTTTTGCTTGCCGGAGATTTTTCTTTACGTCTGCGGGAAGTTTGGCCATGTCGGTCTTTGGTGTTTCAACAGTCGGTCTGAGCAAAAAACTTAACCGGATAAAGCCAACAGCACTTACAAGAAACGCAACAATAAGGACTACTACATAGACCCGTGTGTGCGTTGAAAATGTAGAGAAAAGACCAAATCTGGAAGCGATTTTCTTCTTTGTGGACTTTTTCATTTCTTTATTATAATGGAAGAATTTGCAAGAGATCAACCACAATGTTGTATAATACATTTTTATGCAAATAGTTACTGTTGGACATGTCTGTATCGATAGGAATATCAGCGAAAACGCAGAGTACACGGCTGCGGGTGGACCTCCTATTTTTATGACAAAGGTGTTTTCCCAAATTTCGGATGTATCTGTCGTGAATGTTGCCCCATATGGAAAAGACTTTCTTGGCTTTGCCAATTCACTTCCACTGTACCCATCCCATCCCATGCAGGGTACCACGCTTATCTACGAAAATATAACCAAAGGCAATGTACGAAAGCAAAAAGCATATAATATAGAATTGGCAGAACCGATTCCAGTAGATATCCAGTTGAAGAAACTTCTTGTTCTTGCAGACATTATCGTTGTTGCACCAATTGTGCCTAATTTTTCTCCGGAATATGTACAAAGCATTTTTGGAGTAGCAAATAAAAATGCACTAAAAATTTTACTCCCTCAAGGATATTATAGAAATTTTACAAAAAATAACGATGTAGCGTTGCGCTCTTTCAAAGAGGAACAACTCGTCCTTCCTTTTTTTGATATGGTAATTGTCTCTGAACAGGATGGAGAAGATATGTTCAATGCTGCTAAAAACTGGTCAACACGGTATTCGCTTACTAGCATTGTTACGTTGGGAGATAAAGGCGCAGTTGCAATAGAAAAAGGTACAAAAATTTCCTTGCCGACAATCCCTCTCGATTCAGAAAAAGTAATTGATTCTACGGGTTCGGG
>JANWIQ010000022.1 GCA_025449795.1 Minisyncoccota bacterium | reverse complement strand
GAATTCTTTTTTGTAAAAACTCCATGGTCTTTTCATGGTCATCTTCTGCAAGATGGTCCAAAAACATTTTTTTGTCACTTTCTGGAAGCTCGGATAATACGGCATCAAGAATGGTATGGTACAAATTTGTATCTATAATTTCTTTTAAATGCTCTTTTTCTTTTTCTTCCATATCTAACCCATCCAGAGCAACGTATAGCATATCTACTTGGATAAATGAGTGATAAAATTGTTTTTTCATCTATCTATTATATCTCCTTGATCTTCCTCTCCTGTTAGGAGAGGATTGTGGTGAGGTTAGTTCACCCTTTATACTTTATACTAAAACCTAAACCCTTTTATACAAGATTCTGAAACAAGTTCAGAATGACAATTCTATTATATTCTAACAGGTCCCAAAGGAATCCTATCATTTGGATCATTGATAAAAAAATACAATACGGGACCTTTTTGTGCCCCGTCCACCCGCTCTAGATACTGCATGACTTCCGGGGAACCTCCTAATTGCTTGCCTGTCCAGGGTGCAGGACCGGCATCCCCTATATCTGCAACGACTGCTCTTCCATTTTGGGGATTTATGACAATCATTTTACGAAACATAAAAAATTTATTATATAACGCAACATTTTCATCGTAACCAGGCGCCAAGAATGTCTGTACCGCAATATACCACTTTTCCCGATTTGCTTGCTCCTGTGTCAGGCTATCTTTTGAGTTGGCAAAATATCCATACGCGCCAAGACCCGGAGCGATACCGTAGGATGCAAAATCTTGATAAAGCGCATCTGTTGGCAATTGGTCGTCTAGCGTGTCGCTAGGATAGCGGTATAAATGCTGCTCCTGCCCAATATAGCCATAACTCGTATTGAGCCTAATACCTTCTAACTCAGCAGATACACCCGCGCCAATGTAATTACTTACTATGCCAGTAATTTTTTGTTCCTCTTCAGGGGTAAGCGGCCTCACCACAGAAGGAACCACCGTAGCAAGGTCTAAAAGCATGCTTGACTGCTTATCAAGCTCCAGTGGTTGGTCTTTTGCAATTGCTTGGGTGACTGGTCTCATAGGACTTCCCGGTGATACAAGCAACAACAATCCTGCCAGCGAACCTACTGCGAATTTTTTTGGCCCATTTAGATATTCATGGATAACGGAGCCATGGTGGTAGACAAGTTTCTCCTGTATTTTTTTTTGCTTTTCAAGCCACTTTTTCGCTAAATGCTCATAATGGGAAATTTTCTTTTTCTTAAAAAACCATACCATAAACTCATTGTAGCACGTGATACAATAAAGATATGAAACAATTAGCGTTAATTGCAGTAGTTGTTTTTATTCTCGCTGGATCATATATCCTGTATAACCAGTCTATTGTCCAATCTTCCTACAACGGGCTCCCCACTGTCCCTTGCATTGATACGACACTTCCTATCAAGCAGTCCTACACATTCACACTTTCTATTACAATCAATGGGCAACCCTATGCTCTAGATAAAACCATAGGCCATGATTATGGAAAATGTCTCCATGATATCTATGTAAATGACGCCTCAGGGTTGGTATATGTAAAAACTAACGGGGACGAAAAATTTACACTAGGAAATTTCTTTGACGTATGGAAAGTTACCTATAATAAGAAACAATTATCTGGATATAGGACAGGAAATGGAAAAGAAATAAAAGTCTTTGTAAATGGGAAAGAAGTAGAAACCTATGAAAAAACTCCCATTACCCCCAATGCCAAGATAGAGATTAAATATCAATAGATTCAGATTGCACTCAGATGTACTCAGAAAATCAGATGTATCATATATCTCTGCTATGCCGGCAAACTGAGTTCTATCCGAGTATTATCTGAAAATTCTGGAGAGGATTTTTCTTACCCAGGGAATTAGGTAACGATCTATGGTGAATTTGTCTCCTGAATTGAAAAAGAGCGAAAAGGAAATACCATAAAGCATAAAATGTGGCCAAAGCATTTCCTTAAAATACAGAATAGAAAGTGTAATGAAGAAAAGTGAGATAAGTACGGTAAATCGCATGACAAATCCCAGAAGAATAAATACTCCGATCGCTATTTCAGAAAGGCCTGCTCCTGAAGCAATAAATTGTGCAGACGCATGAAAAAAGTCTTTCAAATGGTACTGGTTATATACCATTACCGATAGCTCCTGATGTTGGAATTTAATAGACCATCCTGCATAGATGAGTGCAACGCCATAGAAAATACGGACAATTGGCACTTCTAGCTCTCTAAGTTTTTCCAATTTTCTAAACCAAGTTTTCTTCCCAAAGAAATATCTGTCAAAAGAGATAAAACGTGACCCAAAAAGAAATAATACAATTAATTCTCCAAAGTAATTCATATACGTTATCATATATACTCCGTAAAACTTGGTTATATATAAGAAAATACAAAGCCCTATAAAAGCAGCCAATTCAACAAATATGCCAGAAAAGACCATAAGAGCAACAACAAAAAGCAAAAAGCGAATAACTGTCCCACCGGGAATACCTACAAGTGTTAATTCAGGCCCTAACACAGCATTTGCCAGAGCTGCATAGAAAAATGAAGCACTAATAGCAAGACGGATAATAAGCGGCCCGATAATATTGGCTTTTTTAATTATTTTATCCAGCGCCGCTGCTATTGGCGTAGTTGCCCAAAGGATTACCAATAGGTATGCTACAACCACACAAATAGTGATAATACCTGAAATTTGGACATATTGTGGATCAAAAAGCCCAGCAAGAGGATTTGTGGTATTCATCAAGAGACCCTGCTGAAACTCTTGGTGGGTAAGCACATATGCTTCATGAGCAGAAGCGGATTTGGAAAATAAAAAATAGAAAATAGAAGATAGAGAAACAACAGAAATAAATTTTCTCCACATATTATTAAGTATAAGTCTTATTGTTTTTGTTTTACAAGTTTTATTTATCCTTTATCACTTATCCTTTATCATTATTGGTGTGCTATGCTAAATGTATGAAGCAAATTGTTATTCTTGGAGGAGGCTTTGCGGGAATTGCAGCAGCGCTTGCGATAAAGAAATCTTTGTCGAAGAAAGATGCAAAGGTTGTCCTTATCGATAAAAATTCCTTTCATTTATTTACCCCATCGTTGTATGAAGTGGCAACATCCGAAGAACCGAAAAGCAATATTGCAATTCCTTTCAAAGAAATTTTTGGCAAAAGAATTGAGATTATTCAGGCAGAAGTAGAAAAAATTGATAGCGTAAAACAAGTTGTCATGCTGGGAAAACAGCCTTCGACTTCGCTCAGGCAAAAAGTTTCTTCCCTGAGCGAGCAACACGAGCCGAAGGGTTTTGGAGAAATATCCTATGACTATCTTCTTATTGCTCTTGGCAGTGAGCCGGCATATTTTCATATCCCAGGCCTAAAAGAAAACAGTATTGCTCTTAAATCCCTTCGTGAAGCCGTTATGGTACGAAATAAGATTCTTACGATGTGCTGTAAAGAGGGCCTGCCTAACGGCAGGCAGGGAGAATGCAATAAAAAAGTGCAAGTAGTCATAGGCGGTGGGGGATTTTCCGGCACAGAACTGGCTGCCGAACTCCTTACCTATAAAAAAAAGATAGCACGCCAACACCATCTAGACCCATCTTGCCTACAAGTAACTATTATCCAGGGGTCAGACAGACTCTTGAAAGAACTTGATCCGCATGTATCTACTATTGCCAAGAAAAGAATAAAAAGCAAAAATGTTACCTTTGCCTTTGGCGGCCATATTAGTAAAGTAACAAAAACTTCTGTATTTACCGATGATAATAAAGTCTATCCATATGATTTGCTTATTTGGACTGGTGGGGTTCAGGCAAATATCACCGCCTGGAAAAGTAATTTACCAGTAAACAAACGGGGACAAATTATTGTGAATAATTCCCTCCAGGTCCAAGGACGACAACATATATTTGCTGCAGGAGATATTGCACAATATATCGATACCAAAACGCAAAAACCTGCACCCACTGTTGCACAGGTTGCAGAAGATGAAGGAAAAATAGCAGGAGAAAATATAACTCGGCTACTTCAGCATAAACAATTAACAAATTATCGCTATCGTCATATTGGATACGTTGTCCCCCTTCGGGGCAAATATGCCGCAGCAGAACTTATGGGTTGGCTTCATTTTGATGGATTTATTGGGTGGATAGTACAGCAAATAATCTTTCTTTATTACCTAATAAAAATTCTCCCATTGTGGAAAGCACTCAGGAGATGGAATACTTTTGAGTCTGACTTAGAACAATAGCTTACCATTTCGTGCGAATATGATCTATCGCAAAAGTAAGGGATCCGTGCACTTTTTTCCTGGGGTTAAAAATATTTTGTGGGTCAAAAATATTTTTTGTTTCTTCAAAAAGTTTTATTATTTTTTCTCCATACATCTCCCCAAGATAGGGAGTGCGAATAAGTCCATCATTATGCTCACCTGTAATTGACCCACCATTTTCTGTAATTATTTTATAGACTTGCTTGGCAATTACAGGAATTGCATTTCTTGCTGACTTTTTCTTAATATCTACCAATGGGATAATATGAAAATTTCCATCGCCTACATGTCCTGCGACGGTAAAAATAAATTCAGGATGACGTTTTAAAATTCGCGTTATTTCTGGAATTATTTTTCCCATAAGATGTGGATTTATGACAAAGTCATCAATAAATGGTGCTGTATGCTTATCTCTAATTTTTTTACGAAGTAAATTAAAACTTTCTCGTCTCACCAGCCAATATTTTTTTTCAGCATCATCGATTGCAATTCTTGTTTGTGGATGCAGTGGTTTTAATTGCGCACGTAACGTAGCAATTTTTTGTTGTAATTCTTCAGCGCTATTTCCTGCAAAATCAATTTGTAAAATAAGCTTTGGGAGTCTTCCGACCATCATATCTAAGAATGCAGGTAAGAATGCCAAACCGGACGCTACAAGACCAAACACCCCAAGTTGATGAGCAAATTCAGGAAAATAGCGTAATGCTAATTTAAGTGTATTATCATCATAACTTTCAAAACTCTCAGGACCGAGTGGTAAAACGATATCTATAATTTGGTCTATATGCGAAAGGTCATGTAGATATAGAATTTCCATTTCGTGGTGTTTTTTTATCGGGACGAGTGCAATATCTGCTTCCAAAAGCATCCCCAGGGTACCCTGTGCCCCCACCCACAATTTTGTGAGGTCAAAAATCTTTTTCTCTTTATCCCACACATTCCACAGATAATATCCTGCAGAATTTTTACTGACTTTTGGTTTTGCTTTCTGTAACACGTCATAGTTTTTTGAGATAAGATCAAACATTTCACGATATATTTTTCCTTCAAGGGTTTTTAATTTTTTCTTTTGTTCTAATTCTTTTTCAGTCAATGCTTTAAACTCAACAAGTGAACTATCTGACAATACAACTTTTACCCGCTTCACATATCTTTCTGTCTTGCCATATTGCAAAGATTTTTCTCCTCCGGAATTGTTATTGACAATGCCTCCCATAGCACAAATTTCGCGCGAAGCAGGGTAGGAGGGGAAAATAAGGCCCTGCTTGAGTGTTTCCTTTTCAAAATCACGATAAAAAACTCCCGGTTCTGTCGTAGCATAATCGGCGTGGACCACGGGTGTATGAGTAAAATAAGTACCAAAAGCAACAGTAATAGAATCGTTGACACTGCCACCTCCCATGTCTGTACCTGCAGATCTTCCAGTGAGAGACAAATGGGGATGATCTTTTTTATGAGAAGCAACAAATTTTACTAATGCTTGTACATCTTTTGTTGTTTTTGGAAATACAACTGCTTGAGGAAGTATTTCAAAAAGGCTCGCATCATGGGAAAACGTAGCAAGGGTTTCAGGATCGTTTACAACATCACCAGTAATCGTTGCTTTTAGTTGATTTAATAAAGCGTCGTCCATGTTAATTTGAAATTTGAAATTTGAAATCAAATCTAAATTTTTAAAATTAAAACATTAAAAATTGATTAAAAATTAAAAATTGTAAATTATTATTTCCTGTTGATTACTTTCTTCACTGCTTCTGCAATGGAAGATGCCCCCATACCATATTTTTCAATAAGTTCTGCGGGCTTCCCAGATTCTGCAAACGTATCTTGTAATCCAATAAATTCGATAGGAGTTGGACGCAGCTTCGCCATTACTTCTGCAATCGCGCTCCCCATACCTCCCATTACTTGATGGTCTTCAACGGTGACAAATGCGCCTGTCTCTTCTGCAAGTTTTAGTAATTCCTCTTCATCCATGGGCTTTATTGTAGCCACATTTGCAACCAAGACGCGTATTCCCTCTTTTTCTAATTCCTTTGCAGCGACGAGCGCATAATACACCATATAGCCTGTTGCAAGTATCGTAGCAACAGGATTTTCTGTTAGCCAAAATGTTTGGATTTTCCCTCTTTGGAATGGAGTTTCATCTGTGGTAACAACAGGCGATTTATCTCTAGTGTAGCGCAAGTAAACTGGTCCATATTTCTCTCCTGCAGCAATCGTTGCTTTTCTGGATTCTATTGCATCACATGGGACAAATACATCAATGCCAGGCCAACTTCGTGTTATGGCAATATCTTCAGTTGCTTGATGTGTGGCGCCGTCTGCGCCAGTCATTATTCCCGCATGGTGACCCGCGATTTTGACGTTCGAATTGTTATAGACAATGGTTGTGCGAATAGGTTCCCAATTGCGCCCGGGATTAAATGTGGCATACGAGGAAATAAATACTGTCTTACTACTTACTCCCATTCCTGCTGCAATTGTTGCCATATCTTGCTCCGCAACACCAATATCAAAAAATCTTTCTGGAAATTTATTCGCAAATTCATCACAGCGAGTTGACTCATTTAAGTCTGCAGTTATGACAACTGTATTGGGATCTTTTTCCCCAAGTGCCACAACGCCTTTTCCAAAGCCATTTCGTGTAGGCTGTTTTTCAACGTCTTCGTTAAATATTTTTTCGTTTAATTTAAGGCTAGGATTAAGCATATATTTATTTATTACCCTGAGCTTGTCGAAGGGTTTCTTCAATCTTCCGTAACTCTTCAAGCGCTACTTTTGCTTGCTCTGCTTTTGGTGGACTTCCGGGAATATCCAAAAGATTTGGCGGATTCCCATGCCACCGATAATCATTTTCCATATAGCTTACCCCTTTACCAGGAATGGTACGGGCCAAAATGAGGATAGGTTTATCGTGAATAGCATGTGCTTCATTTACTGCAGAAATAAATGCACGGATATCATTTCCATCTATTTCCAAAACTTCCCAATTAAAGCTTTCATATTTTGCTTTAAATGGCTCAAGTGGCATGATGTTTTCCACATCACCATCTATTTGAATATTGTTGTAGTCGACTATCTCGATAAGATTGCTTAGCTTATACTTCCCTGCAGCCATTGCCGCTTCCCAGGTGCTTCCCTCTTGGTGTTCACCATCTGAAGTAAGACAATATATAAAAAAATTTTTGTTGTCCATCTTTCCAGCAAGCGCCATGCCAACCGCTTGACCTAATCCCTCCCCCAGTGGACCGGATGTTGTCTCTACTCCGGGAAGTGCAGTCCTATGGGGATGACCTTGAAGCCGTGAATTAATCTTTCTGAGGGTTTTTAATTCTTCTACTGGAAAATATCCTGCAAGCGCCATCGTAACATATCTCACCGGACAAATATGGCCATTTGAAAGAATAAGTCTATCTCGCTCAATCCAATCAGGATTTTTGGGATCATGTCGCAAAATATGAAAATACATAGCAGCAAAAATATCTGCCATACCAAGTGGCCCACCGGTATGTCCTGACCCTGCTTCAACAAGTGTAGGAATAAGCAACTGGCGAATTTCATTTGCCTTGAGCTCTAGCTCTAGTATTTTTTTATCTGTTACGTCTTCCATACTATAAAAAGATCTGAAACATTTGATTCCAGCTTTCCCGTATCTATACCGTCTCCTACTTTTTCAAAGAAATGATAGCTATCGTCATTGTCTAAATATTCTTTTTGGGACAATCCCAATTTTTCTGCTTTTGCAATTGTCTCACTGTCTCCGAGCGCACCCGCAAAACCAAAAAAATCCATTCCGTCCGAATCAAAAGCTATAATAATTGTATCATGTTTTATGAAGGGTAGCGAGGCTAATACCAGTGCTTGATTTCGCCCACCCTTTCCATTTCCAACAACTTTCATCGTACTTTCCCCTCCTGCTAAAAGTACTTCACCAGGTTTTGTTTGTACGATTAATTTTTCTCCTAATTCTTTTGCATCCCCCTGTAGTTTGTCGCTAAATAGCTGTACCGCTAGGCCAAAATCTTTTGCTTTTTCTTCCATTGCAGCGAGCGCTGTCTGGTTACTGACAACTAAAATGTTTTGTACATGTTGGAAAAATTTTTCATCATGGATTGTGGGTAAAAAGTCCTGTTTTTCTATACCATATTTCTCAAAAACTTGTTGTACCTCTCTCTCTGTTATGTTGTCTGCAACAGTGGGGCCCGATGCAACAACAGAAAGATCATTCCCTGGAACATCAGAAAAAAGAAGACTTATCACGTGAGCAGGATAAAGATGTTTGGCAAACTTTCCCCCTTTTACTTTCGACACCTGTTTTCTCACAATATTCATATCGTGGATATTTGCTCCGGATTTCAGAAGCTCGTTATTTAACTCGGTAAGCTTTTCAAGTGATATTGTTGAGGCTTCAAAGAGAGCAGATCCACCACCACAAATCACCACCACTACTAAATCTTTTTCTGAAAGGCCAGTGAGTCTGTCCAACACATTCTTGGTAAAATCTATATTTATTTGGGAAGGAAGCGGGTGGGTACCTTTGGTGTAGTGGACTTTTTGAAATGTCTCATCAACCACATCGATATCCCATCCATCAGTCATCTTTTCTCCAAGTAAATTTTCTACATACTTTACTACACCTGATGAACCTTTGCCAAATCCAACAACAAAGATGCGTGCATAGTTATTGAGATTGAATTTCCTGTCCATAATGCTTAATTCATTATTCTTCATTCCTAATTCTTGATGCAGCACAGATTGTGGTTGGATGGCTTCTAGTCCTGCCTCTACTATTTCTAGTGCCTTTTTACGCTTTTCTGAAGTTGCAAGGGTGTCAAAATTTTTAATAAGTCCCATTCCTTATAGTGTAGCGTAGTCTAAATAAAGAAGCAAAATGTTATTTTTTCTTTGCTTTTACTGGATTGATGAGGAAAAGAAGCGCAACAAGAAGTCCCATGCCGACAAAGGTAAGTATCATAAATGGATAAAACGAATTACTTTGCATAATATTATCCTGGTAGGTCCTGAAAAGTAAAAATATCGATGCTGCAAGCATAATAATAAGCAATGCTATAACAGCTCTGCTTGTAGCAACTGAGTTAAAAGAACTTTTAACTTTTTTTGGGGAAGACTTTTTAGCTTTCATGAATATTATCTTTGGATTGAGATGGTTGGAGAAGCAATTTGTGTAAGATCAGCATATATGGTTACCCTTTTGTTAGTATCCAATGCTAATGTGTAACCACTGTCATATGAAGTACACGTTGTAACAGGTGCTCCTGCTTGAGGACCTGTTGGATCTGTTGGCAAAGCTGATATATAGCTAACATTTTTAACTAAATCTGTACAAAGATCAACGTTTCCCACACCACTTGCAATTTTATATGCAGTGCCATCTGTTGTCATAGCAGCCATTGTTGGAGGAAGTGAACCTTTGTTATCTGACTCATATTGTCCAATTGCATTGAGTATCGCAGTTGCATCACTTCTTCTTTTTGTATCATTTGCTTGACCAAATTGTCTTGCTGGATTGATAGCAACTAAAACGATGGAAAGAAGAATAGCGAGGATACCAATAACGACAAGAAGTTCGATAAGGGTGAATCCCTTTTGTGATTTATTAGTAATATTTCGGACAGAAATCATATGACTATATTAACGCTATCAAGTAGAAAATCGCCTGTCAATAGAGCAAAATTTCTATAAGCTTTTCCCAGGCGCAACGGCACTACTTTGCGTAGGAATTACTGTTGGAATTACTGAAGGGATTGTTGATATTGCTGGCGGCAAACTTCGGGGAGCAGTATTTACTGCAGGACTTTGCGTGGTTTGGTTGGTGAAGAAAATCATCCCAATAAGAAAAATAACCAAAATACCAAATACCCCAAGAAGAAGAAATACCCTTTTATTGGATGGCTTGGTATTGGTTACTGTTGTCGTTGATACTTCTTGCTGTTGCGTTATTTGCTCAAGGCTAAATTGTTTAAATGTGTCAAATTTTGCAAGAATAAGGGGTAAGTCTACTTTTTGGGAAAGCTCGGGAGTAGACTCAACTAAAGAAGTATACGCAACAACTCCAGCGCTCACGCATGTGCATTTTTCTATTATCTGCCGTAGGATGTGATAAAAATCTCCATTAATCGCAAAAGTCCGAATTTTTTTATTCATGGGGAACGATCGAGAAAGCACCTCATCAAAGGGCACATAATCCAAAAAAGCTTGGACAATTTCTCTCTTATCATCTACTGCAGACTCTTTTTCAAATAGCATAGTGGGGGAAAAAACAAAAAGAATTTCCGATGGAGGAATTTTTTGGCTCTGGAAGAATAAGAGGAGCGCTTCAGAAAATTTTTGCGGATTTAATATTTCCAAATCCCCAACGCTGTCCTGAGGATAGGCAAATTGCACCATTTGGTTATTTTCGCCAGGATAAAAAAATAGGCTATTTCCCTCGATATACAGTACTCCTTGTTTCTTTTTTCCTGCATCCATACTTATAACTCCTTTGTGGAAGAAATGCTCACCGTATTATTATTGTACACTGTCTGCATTTGTATTGTCCGCGATGATTGCGAAGCACTTCCTGTTGCGGTAATCGTATTATTGCCAATAGTTATGGTGACACTTCCGTCTCCGACGGTAAATGTTTCTG
>JANWIQ010000021.1 GCA_025449795.1 Minisyncoccota bacterium | reverse complement strand
GAATATAAAAGCAGGCCGCTAAATCCTCATCCACTCTTCATGGCTTTTATCGAAGCCTGCAAACACTAAATATAAATCAATTCCTTTTTACCGAGGTGTCCTATCTCTTCCACCTCTAAGGTGGAAATGTGTTGACACCTCGGTATTTTGCTTTTATGATTATAGTAGATATATAAAAGTATTTTATGCCAGCACGACAAACTCCATTGATAATTGATCAATACTACCATGTATTTAATAGGGGAATAAACAAACAACGTATTTTTCAACAAAAAAGAGATTATGAAAGATTTATAGATATATTATGGTACTACTCCTTTGAAAACCCTCCAGTCAAATTTTCAAGATATTTACAGCTTTCCCTAGAACAACGCTCTTTCTTACGTGATTCGTTAGCAAATCAAGAAAAACTGGTAATCATCCTAGCGTATTGCTTTATGCCCAACCATTTCCACTTTCTTCTCAGACAGAAAAAGGAAGATGGAATATCGATATTCTTAAGTAAGCTGCAGAACAGTTATACAAGATTTTATAATACAAAATATGAATACTCAGGACCCCTTTTACAAGGTGCCTTTAAGGCAGTTCGAATAGAGGATAACTATCAGTTATTGCATGTTTCGCGATATATTCACCTTAATCCCTATACCGCGTATCTGGTAAAAACGAAAGAAAAAATCTTTTCCTACCCTTGGTCTTCAATACAAGAATATATAGGGAATGCTCAAGAAACTATTTGTAATACAAGTATTGTTTTATCAGAATTTAAAAAAACACCTTACAAAGACTTTTTGCTTGACCAAGCAGAATACCAAAGAGAATTAGATGCCATCAAACACCTTACTTTTGAAGCTGAATATGCCATCATTTTCCGAGGTGCCAATATGATTCCACCTCTAAGGTGGAAGGGAAGCTACACCTTGGGTTATTTGTATTGATATAACCATGCGCCGTTTGATCCGTACGTAGCAAAACAATATCTAGAATTTTACGGGGTTAAAACTGTAGGGGATAATAACGTCTGCAAATGCTTTGGTATGCTCGACATATTTTTGATACCCTTCTTCTGCGGTAACAAAATTAGAAAGGATTTCTGACTTAGTGCGTTTTTTTCTTTCCACATCCCGAATCATACGGCGGGCTACGCGAATTTCTGCAGGAGTATCCAAAAATATTTTCATATCTCCAAGCTCTTTAAGCGGGGAGTAGAGGGCATACAATCCTTCCACAACAATAAATTTTGTCGCGCTACTTAGCTGCATTATTTCTTCTCCAGTCCTATCATTGGTCAGAAAACTATACGTAGGAACATGTACTTTTCCCCCTTTTGCTAATTCTTCTACTGCCCTAGCGCATTCATCTATGGCAATTGCCTCGGGCGTATCAAAGTTAGGGGTACCATTTTTGTCTCGAGGAATTTTGGGGAAGGGAAGATAAAATCTATCTAAGTCCAAAAGCACTGAGTGCTTAAACCATTTGGCAAATTCAGACTTGCCTGAGCAGCTTCCACCGGCAACAAGAATAACAAGAGGTCTTCCCATATCAAACTTAGACTATTGTAGCATCTCCTTTTTTACTATGCTATACTTACACAGTTTATGCTAAAAAGACAAGCATATCAAAAGGTTGCAAGCTTTGAAGTGCACAAAGGGGAAGTTAAGAAAATTGTTTTACTCTATTCCGGAAGCACCTACACATCTGTCCTAATTCCTTGGCTAAAAGCTACGTATAAAGCGGATATTATTGCAGTATTAGTAGACCTGGGACAAAACAGTAATCTTATAGAAGCACAACAACAAGCGAAAAAATTAGGCGCAGCAGAAGTAATTATCAGAGATGCAAAGGAAGAATTTGCAAAAGAATATATCACAAAAGCAATCCAAGCAAATGCAAAATATCAAGGCAAATATCATCTTACCTCTCCTTTAAGTAGGCCGCTTTTAGCAAAAATTGCCGTTGAGGTAGCGGAAGCAGAAGGCGCCAGCGCTATTGCGCACGGATGTTCTGCTCAAAGTAACGATCAAATCCGTATAGAAAGCATTATTCTTACTCTTAATCCTGATATGAAAATCATTGCACCCCTTAGGGATGAGAGCTTATTTAAAACCCAGGCACAAAAGCTTGCAAAGGAATATAAAATACCCCAGGAATACCAAACAGTCTATTCATATGATGAAAACTTATGGGGAGTAAGTATTATTGGAGGAGACATTGAGCAGAGCCATGTGCCAGAAAGCGTTGCTGAGAATTTACATCTTATTACCCCTCCAGAAAAAGCATCGGATACTGCCGAGAGAATTGTCGTAGAGTTTGCAAAAGGTATTCCCGTTGCATTAAATGAGGAGAAATTAGATCTTGTTACGTTAATACATAGACTAAATACAATTGGTGGAAAACATGGCATTGGACTTTCGTATGTGATAGAAGATATGATTCTCGGGTTAAAGGGACGAAGCATTGAGGAAGAACCAGGTTCAACTATCCTTATTGAAGCGCACAAGGAATTAGAGAAATATGTCTCCACAAAAGAAGAAAATGAATTTAAGTCTTATATTGATACGAAGTGGACAAATCTTTGTTATGAGGGGAAATGGTACGAACCACTAATACAAGATATTGAGGCCTTTATAGAAAATATTAATAAGAAGGTATCTGGGAAAGTTACGCTACGGCTTTTTAAGGGAAACATCGAACTCCTTTCCATTGAAGTACCAAAGCATGTGCTTGAAAAAAAGCTTCCAGTTTCAACAAATGCTGGCGCTGTCAATACGAGATCCCTTGCGGGTTTTATTGAAATTTCTTCACTTCCTTTGCAACTTGCCAACAGGGCAGAGAAGTCAATCTTGCTTTCTGTTGGAAAACGAAAAAATAAATTTAAGCTGCTTCCACTTCTTGAAAAGATGAGCAACGAAAAATATCGCCTCTACGCAACATATAAAACACATAAATTTCTCAAAACACAGGGAATAGAAGCAATTTTAGTAAACAAAGTCCATCTTGTCCATCTCAAGCCTAACCTTGGAGATTTATTAGAAGCCAAACGCTTTGATTTAATCATTCATATTCCCACCACAGAACCCACAACAACGCAAAAAAGTGATGGCTTGTATATTCGTGAGAAAGCAAAAGAACATGAGATTCCCCTTATTACGTCTATGGAAGAGGCAGAAAAAGTCCTCCACACGCTTCATTTAGGGGAAAAATAAGTTATCTTCTAGGAGCACCACCAGCGGGTTGCATTGGAGCATACTCATCCATTAACTCACCAATTTGTCGTGTAATTACGCTAACTGGAGTACCAAAGGGAAGCCTTGTTGTAGCATATTCTGTTTCAACAGATTCTGGCTTATCTGGACCTAAAACAGAATCTGGCTCATTCAATCTATCAACATTGAAAAGTCTAAGCTTCAATCCTCCATCATCACTTACAACTTGCAAATGATGAAAGCTAGTACGAAAACGTCTATCAGTTGGTAAATCTGCGCCATTATACCTTAGCTCATAGCCACCGGGTATTGGGGTTACTCTCGCATCAGTACTAGGGCTAAGTAGGGAAGCGTCCAATGTTCCTGCGGCAACCCGTGCACCTTCAGAAAAACTATCCAAGGATAATCTGCCTTCATTATTTTTCGCTGCGAGTTGTTGAAGGTATAAACCTACTTCCTGAAGTCTCTCTGCCATATGTATAGCATTATAAACTTTCACTTTTATGCCTGTCAATAAGAAAAATGAAAGAAAAGATAGTAAAAAAATGCTCATTTTTACATAAATCAGACAAAAATCTGAAAAAGTGCTTGCTTTCTTACATTCAATATGCTATGCTTATAGGGTATTTATGAAGTTTTCCATGAAAATTTCAAAAAGTAAGCCCCTTAAGGGGATTTTTATCGCTATTTTTTCCCAAAAAAGCGAAATTTTTCAAAAAATTACTATCCGCCTCGGCGGATTTTTTTATGCTCCGATAAGAAATATCTCAGTAATGCATACTCCTTCCGTAGCTTTTAGCGTAGGAGGATATGCAAAGAAAGGGGATATATGGCAGTAGCAAGACTCCCGGATGTGTATATCCCAAGACCACCAGATTATGATTCATCTTCTTCACCCCTTACAGGACCTGTGTTTGACGAGATGAGAATACGGGCCCTGAACGAAGGCCATCGCCAAGACCGCCAACAAATGTTAGGTCTACCTGTTTGGCAGGACCCCATTAGAGCTGCAAGACTTTTAGTGTCTGATGTTACAAAAGGTACAATAATAGAAACAGGGCAACGCATTGCCGGTGGTGTAAGACTACGTCTTGTAGAAGAAACAGAATATGGGATACAACACGAAGAAGCACGGCAGGGTGATTCACCTCACAACTGGGATCATGAACGAAGACTATTTGACCTGGTCGAACATATACTCGTACAGCCTGAGATATCTTTGAGCGATCCTCTTTTATATATTATTCCATCTCTATGGATACTTAACCATGATGGAGACCAATTGGATAGTGAAACAAGTGAAGACCCACTTCGCATAAAGAATGCAAAACATGTACATGATTATGCTGCTGCATTACAAGTAAGAGTACTCACGGAAAGACTTGTACAAGAAGGACGCATGACTCAAGACCAGGCAAGACTGCTAACAGGGGCAACATCTGCCCTTATTTTGTATCATGATACTCCACAAATTCAACAAAGACTATTGGACGCAATGGAAAGAGAAGGAAGCAAAAAACCTTATGAAATTATTGAAGCTCAGGTAAAACAACCGGACGGAACAATAGTTATAGAACGTTGGCGTAAATACATGACACCGGAGGATCTCATAAGGAATTTAGAAACAGCTCAAACAACTAAGGAAACTGTTGATCTTTTATCTATACCTGATTGGCTACTTGCAAGAATGGTAAGATATAAAAAATCTCATAATGTCAATGGAGAAGAAATAAATGTATTTATTACTCCAGAAACTGCAAAGACTTCATTTGGCCTCAATCCAACATATGAAAGGAACTTTAGATCCGAGTTAGATGATATCGCAGAATTACCTGAAGATGCAATTGATGGCAGGGAAGGAGTATATGTCCGGGATGATATTGCAGTTGCTGCTGAAAGGGAACTAGTCCCGGATAGATTATTGACTCTACGAAGCCGTATCGATATTGCCTTCCTTGGTGACCTCCTACGAACTGCAGACTTCTTTGATATGGCGCCTCCAAAACTTGGGTTTGTACGAAAAGTCCAGGTACCTCTAAATAAAGGTCGGTCGTTCTATCGACCTACAGATAGAGCAAATATAGATCGCGGGGTCAGCAAGCTCCCACAGAACGAGGATAGTTTTATTAGAAGAAGTGTATATGAAACAATGGATATTCTCAAGCAAATCCGAAGAAGGCCTGGGCAAAAAAGACCATCCTTAGACAAAATTAAATATGTCCGTGACATGGCCCTTAAGCTTCATGAGGCAAATATTGATATGATGTGCAATCTTGCTGAGCCATTTGTAAGAGGAAACCCTCATTATATAGTAGAAGAGGAGATAGGTGGAAAAAAAGTTAAAAGAGAAACTTCACCAATTGAGGAAATTGTAAGAGATGCCTTAATTCCAGAGCTGGATAAAATGGTAGAAAAAATTCAAAATAATGCAGCAACAAAACACCTTTCCCCACAAGAAGTGAATCTAAAAATTACAAAAGCAAGAGAAGATACAGAAAGAGAAATTAGAACTGTTATGCATGCAATTCAACCAACAATAAATATGGAAATCCTCATAATATCTAATAGGGTGACAAAACGAATGGTAGAAATTGATATAAATATTCCAGTGGAAGAAAGAGAACAAATAAGACTACGAATAAAAAAGCAGGTGGAAGACCAACGAATACAAGAAATCCAGGATACTTGTGAACACTATCTCCAACAAGCAAGATCTCAACACAGAATAAGATATATAACCGGTGGAAGAAGAAGCATACCAGCACAACCATATTCCACCTGGCAATCATCCAATGGAGGAGATTTGACCCATGTCAGAACATATATCCATCACGATAGGTCACGTTTAGCAGTCCTACAACAAAAAATAGCTTCTCACACTCCTGCTCCTGTAGCAGCATGATATACTTTACAATATGATTATTGTTACCGGCACACTTGCATATGACTACATCATGGACTTTCCGGGAAAATTTGCGGACCATATTTTGCCTGAAAAAATCCATAAGTTAAATATTTCTTTCCATATTGATGATTTTGCGAAGATGCGAGGAGGGACAGCAGGAAATGTATCCTATACCTTTGGTCTTTTAGGTACTCCCCATATTCTTTTTTCTGTCGCTGGACTGGGATTTGAGGAATACAAAAAGAAGTTTGAAGAAATAGGGATAGATTTATCCCATGTTGTCTATGACCCCACCAAAAAAATATCCACCGGATTTGCTTTTACCGATGCGGCAGATGACCAGATATGGGGATTTTACAATGGGGCAGCGGAAAATTCCATACATCTTGATGTAACCACTATTGCCAAGCCCAGCGACCTCGTCCTCGTAGGTCCCATCAGTGAAGAGGTAGTTATCCATTTAGCCAAGCAGTGCATTACCGCAGGCATTCCCTATATGTTTGACCCGGGCATGACGCTCTCTAAAATAGCTCCTGAAAATATTGCCCTTGGCGTAACCCATTCACGATACATTGTGGGCAATGACTATGAAATAGAGCTCATGAGAAGCAGGGTGAAAAATTGGGATGCAATAACCAAAGACAAAATAGTCATTACCACGTTTGGTGCAAAAGGTGCAGAAATCGTAGATAATGGCAAAAAATATAGTATTCCTATTGCTATAAATAATGGTGTCCTAGACCCCACAGGGGCAGGGGACGCATGGCGGGCAGGATTTTTAGCAGGAGTAGAAAAAGGAAAAGATATACAAATCTCTGGACAAATGGGTGCAGTAGCAGCATCATTTGCCATAGAAAAGTACGGAACACAAGAGCATACCTATACAAAGGAACAATTCTTACAGCGTTATGAAAAATCTTTTGGAGAGACACTTGCATTTTAGTCTTCATAAGCCTCCAATAAAAGAAAGTGAGAAGCTATATACTCTAGGACAAATTGTTCATTGACTTTTGAGCCTATTCCCAGTACAATTAGCTCTTATTCTTATGGTTGAATTAGATTTTCGTCCAGTTATGGCAGAAGTAGCAGCACGATCCTTTATGGAAGACTTGCGATCTCTCTACTCTGGTATGGTTACAATTGCATCCCAACCTCTTGCTTCTCTTAATCCTAGAGAAATAGGTGGACTGCGATTTTTTGCGTGGAAATTAGGAATACCTGAAGCTTTAGCACTCGGTCCTCGTGAAGGTGAAAGACTTCATCAGCAAGTTTTATCTTTTGTGCATGCGCCCTCAGAAGCATCGATGAAAATAGTTTTTTCAGCTGCTCGTGAGCACCCTGCCAGACTTACAGCATTGCCTCCAAAGGATACTTCTTTTCCAGGAAATATGGTATTTGTTGAAAAAGCACAACAAATACTTCAAGAAGAACTAGCGTACCTTGTTGCACTTTCTCCGGCAGATCTTCGAACAAGGGCAGAAATACTGCAAATTGGCGATCTACCTCTAGATAACAACTCACTTCTTAACTATGTAACTGCAGTTTTACATCACGTAACAGGAGATCTTGCATCACCCAGAGAAAACCTTGATACACTTCTGTCTACTGTTTTACCGATTGCACCAAGACTTACGGAAAAAGGTTGGGTAGTAAACGCAGAGCCTCCTCAAGATTATACACGCGCACTCCATAAATCACAGAGAAGAGAGCAATTTCATATCAATACTATGGCAAATTTTCCTCCATTATCCCAACAGCAACGTCAAAGAGCAGAGGCGGCTCTTGCTGGACAAGATAGTCTTGCAATATTCGGAGCGGCTAAAGGGCTTGGATGGACAGCACCAAGGAAAATCAGACCCATTATTGTGGATGAACATTCTCTAGATCTTTCTCCATTGGTACCATATGCAATAGCGTATCTTCAGACTCGGCTTGATCCGGAAAATTTCTAATGATCGGTTATTTTTTGTTTCCCGAGTGGTACTGTGCATGTACATTCTTGAGCTGCCGGTTGGTGATATGTGTATAGATCTGGGTAGTAGCGATATTTTTGTGTCCAAGCATCTCCTGAACCGAGCGTAAGTCAGCACCATTGGTCAGTAAATCTGTTGCAAAGTACTAGTTACTTTTGTAACTTGTAAGGGATCTGTAGATCCACTTTTTTGTAAAACAGCACTTGGAGAAACGCTCGCAAATGCAATTGCAGGCATACTATCTGAGACCAAAGCCATTCTTAACCTAGACCATGAGTCTTCAGGACGTAAAGAAGATACCTCACTTTTATCTCTCGTTCTTGTTGTAATACCAGTATAAGGCCACATGCCATTAGAAAATGGGATACGCAAAATGCTTGTTGTTCATTGAGCAAAATTATCTCCTAGAGGCCTTGTTCTTCCAGCAGCAACATGCCTTCCCCCAAGTAACTACATCACCAGGTTGACCAGGATATACGTTCTCTGATTGATATTACTATAAGTAGATGATAAATTAGCTTATAATGGAATATGCCAAACCTAACCCATTATCCTTTAATAACGGAGAGTTTTCACTTTCTGCAAAGTTATCTTTAGAGGAGTCTTTTTCTATCATTAGGGAAGCACAAACAAAAGGAAATTTTCATATGGCAGTTGTATACGACAGAGATGAAACACTCGTCATGTCAGCCTTAAAACATGCTGCTGTGATTCGCACAGCAATGATAGGCAGAGGATATTCTCCTGACATATTGCCAACAGATGATGACGTTTTACGATATGGAGGAACAGACCAGGCTTTCAGAGAAAGCTTTCCTTCTGATGAAGATTTTGCAGTATATCAAGGGTTAGTGCAACAAAACAGAGATTCCGCAGAATTTAACACAAATATTCCTCTGGCAGATGATAGGATTCCTCCAATTTTACAAGAAACAGAAAAAGAAGGATATCCACCTGTACTTTGCTTAACAGCTACTCCTCAACATCTTGAAAGTGTGGTAAAGACTGGGATTACTAAAGATTTACATATGAATATCCCTGTCATAGGAAAACCAATAGAAGTAAAACTTGCAGAAACTGCACAATGGAAAATAACCATATTACAATATCTTGCACATAGTAGCGAAAGGGATATTCCAATATTGATTGTCGATGATAGCATGACATTGGGAAGAGCCATTAGGGATTTATGTGATCCTTATATCCATTGTATTACTCTCACCGGTACGCTTACTAACCAAGATACTATGGCAAGTGGTGGAGCACGAGGGCTTATACGGTCTGATTGGGAAAATTTGCCAGAAAAGCTAGAAACAGTTTGTGGGCTAACACAACGAAGTATTCAGAAAACACATCAATCCAGCCAAAAATAGTTACCGTCCTATAGCATAGTTGATAATTTGTGAGTTAAGTTATATAATTCCGCTGATATGCTAAAAGTTCCGGAGCTTGGGCTCCACATTCCAAGAAATCTTGGCATAAAAGAAGGAAATCCAGAAGATTTTTCAGAGCTTGCAAGAAGAGCAGAAGAACTTGGTTTTGGATTTTGTATGGTTCTAGACCATTCCTTGCTTCAAAACGAAACACAGTCAGATCAAGCAAACCTAGCAACACAAAATGAATACGCCCTTAAGGATAAAAATAATAATACTCAATATTTTCTCGACCCTTTTATTCAACTTACAGCAATAGCATTAGCAACAACAAAAATGGAGCTATTTACTGGAGTTTCAATTTTGTCTAGAAGATCAACCATAGACGTTGCCAACGCTGCGGCAACTCTTGATTTTATTAGCAAAGGAAGATTGCGGCTAGGGGTGGGTGCTGGTTGGAATGAAGCTGAGTTTGAAGCGTCTGCATTTGACTATCACCGACGTGGACAACGACTCAATGAACAAATAATAGCTCTACGCAGGATTTGGACAGAAGAAGTAGTAGACGTACACGTGAGTGGAGTAAAAGGTGGAGAGGAAGAGCATATATATGGTGGAATTTCACCAAGACCACGACAACTCATCCCAATATGGGTGGGGGGACTAAGTAAACCCGCAATAGATCGGGCAGTACAATTAGGAGACGGTTATCTTGCTGATGTCGGCCCTGATACCTTTGAAGATAAACATATCATGCAAATAGTGAAAGAATGTAGCATAAGACGAGGTAGAGAAACTGAATTCCCAATTCAAGGATTGATAAATCTTGCTAAAGTACCTGAGGATAAATGGATGGATAACTACAGAAGATTAAAACAAATGGGAGTAACACATATTGCTTTGAGTACTACTGAAGGAAATTCGGGTAGATGTCATACAGTTGATGAACATCTCGCACTCATTTCCGAGATGAAAAGAAGAATTGACATAGAGGAAAAAACAGCTCCATTAGCAGCTTAACCTTCTTTTACCTGTTTTTGTTTCCCGAGTGGTACTGTGCATGTACATTCTTGAGCTGCCGGTTGGTGATATGTGTATAGATCTGGGTAGTAGCGATATTTTTGTGTCCAAGCATCTCCTGGACCGAGCGTAAGTCAGCACCATTGGTCAGTAAATCTGTTGCAAAGCTGTGTCTGAGCGTATGGACCGTCGCATCCACTGGAATACGCGCTTTTTTGACATATTTTTTTACCATCCGCTCAACCGACCGGGGAGTTAAGCGCATTTTTTCGCCGTTGTTTTCACTCAGCTGAGGTCCTGAATATCGAATAAAAAGTGGCTTGTAGTTGTCTTTTCTTTCTGCCAAATATCGTCCGGTCCACTCTGCAGCCCGATCGGAAATAAAGACTATCCGTGCTTTTCCACCTTTCCCAATTACGCCAAATTCTCGCCGTTGGAAATTTATTTGTTGGTGATTAAGTTTGCAAAGCTCACTCACACGAAGTCCCGTAGAGAAGAGAAGCTCTAGCATGGCTCTATCTCGTATGCCTTCCTCTTTGGAAGTGTCTACCGAGGTAACTAGTCTATCAATCTGCTCTCGCTCCAAAAATTTTAATGATCTGCTTTCTGTTTTGGGTAAGTCTATTTTTGTGGGCTCAAGAGTTGGGACATCATTTTTAATAAGAAATTTAAGAAATGACCTGAGCGCTATTACATAGTAATTCTGGGTCACTCGCATTAACGTCATCCCATGCTCGTCGACTCTATTCGCAAGAAAACTTCGAAATTTTCGCACATCTTGCAGAGTTAATTTTTCAATTGACTTAAAATCTCTGTTTTCTGAATCTGAAGGGACTTGCCCTGAGCTTACCGAAGGGTCGTACCACTGTGCAAAAGTTTCCAGATAGTGTCGGTAATCGCGGATCGTTAATTTACTACAATTTTTTTCTACCGAGAGATATTCCAGAAAATCATTTATTTGCGCGGGCAGGGTAGTATACATAATTTTAGTATAGCAATTAATTTACGACGTTACCAATATGATATAGTAATGGCCTATTGAATTTTACTATATTGTAATGTACAGTAAGAGTGAAGTAACTTTTAATGGCGCTAGCATTTCTATCACCAAAAAGTTCCAAGCATTTATATTTTCTTTGCAGCAACTGCTCTCCTAAAAATTTAGCAAAGAGAAATTCTTTTTGTCGGCCTAATTTCATTCAAACCCGCTCTTGCGGGTTTTTTCATACCTATGGAACGATTTGAGGAAAAATGTGGCATTATAGGGGTTTTTGGAGATAACAGCGAAACCGCGCGTCTTGCTTATTTTGGTTTATGGGCACTCCAACATAGGGGACAGGAGTCCTCAGGCATCAGCTCTTCCAACGGGAAAAAAATAACCTCCCACAAAGGCGAAGGCCTGGTAGCACACGTCTACCAGGAAGAAGACCTAAAAAAATTAGCGGGTCATATTGCCATAGGACAAAATCGGTATGGGACCTCGGGTGGCTCTGATCCTTGCCATGCACAACCGGTTACCAGCCCTAAAGGTCTACTTGCCCTTTCCCACAATGGCAACCTGCCATCTACTAAAAAACTCTTGGAATTTTTGAAGAGTAAAAAAATACCCACAGCAGACCTCAATGACTCCGAACTCATGCATCGAAGTCTTGAATATTATCTCCTGCAAGGGAAAAGCATTGAAGAGGCGGTTAAAAAATGCTATCCACTATTTACCGGCGTTTTTTGTCTCACGCTGCTGACAAAAAATAAGCTTGTTGCCCTTCGTGATACCTATGGCATCCGACCACTTTGTATGGGGAAATTGAATGGCGATATTATTTTTGCATCCGAGACATGTGCATTGGACACTATTCAAGCAACCTTTGTCAGAGAAGTAAAACCAGGTGAAATGATTGTGGTGGATACAAAGGGGGTACATTCCTATCAACTGACAAAATCGCAGCAAAAGCTTGATATTTTTGAATTTATTTATTTTGCAAGGCCAGATAGCAATATGCTGGGAAAAAGTGTGAATGAAGTCAGAAAAAATTTGGGAGTACATTTAGGAAAAGAGTGTTACATTCCTGCAGATCTTGTTATTCCTGTCCCTGACTCTGCCATCCCCGCAGCAATTGGTTATGCACAAGAAACAGGTATACCTTTTGAGCATGCACTTATTAAAAATAGATATATTCATCGTACTTTTATTCGCCCCGAGCAGCATTTACGAGAAAGGGATGTTGGCATAAAGCTTAATCCACTCAAGCTTATTATTAAAGGTAAAAAGATAGTGATAATCGATGATTCTATTGTCCGGGGAACAACTTCCAAAAAAATTGTTACCCTCCTTCGGCAAGCAGGCGCAAAAGAAGTACACCTTCTCCTTAGTTGTCCTCCGGTAAAATTTCCAGACTTTTACGGCATTAATACGCCATCACAACAAGAGTTGATTGCATCCCACAAAAATCTCGAGGAAATAACCGAATATATTGGCGCAGATTCCGTATATTTTCTTTCATACAACGGCATGATAGAGGCAACAGGGATCCCGGAAAGTAAATTTTCGCTTTCTGAATTTAATGGCGATTACCCATGCGATATCGGAGAGCGAAAAAATGAAATTGCCTATCCAAAGGAAAAGGTAAAACAACTTGCTATACTTATTTCCAATGCAGGGACAGGGACCAATTTGCAAGCAATTATCGATGTAATAGAAGCAGGCAAACTCAATGCAAAAATAGCAGTTGTGATAAGTGACAAAGAAGATGCCTATGGACTGGTGAGAGCCAAAAAGCATAACATCCCAACGCATATTTTCGATTCCAAAAAAGAAAAATTGGAAAATCTCCTCACCAAAAAATATCCGGTAGATTATATCGTACTCACCGGGTGGAAGAAAATAATTCCTAACACACTTATCGAATTATTTCCTGAAAAAATTCTTAATATTCACCCAGGTCTTATTCCCGAGGGTCTCACAGACGTAGTGAAAAATCCCGATAATACAGATGGGTTATGGAATAGGGGAAAATTTACAGACCAAGCGCTGCAAAATTTTCTTGATACAAAGGCAACCTTTGCCGGATCGACCGTTCACTTTCTGAGTAAAGAATTCGATTTTGGAAAAGTATTGGGAAGATGCTGGGAAAAAATAAAATCTACCGATACGGTAGAAAGCCTGTACCAAAGACTTAAGCAAAAGGAAAATGCTTTGTATACTACTACGCTTATCACCCTTTGCAAGAGTGATGCGCCTGCTGCAAAAATAAATAATCCTGTTGTTGTCGTTGATAGTGGGGGACGGGGAAGTGCATTGGTCGCAAAGTATTCCCAAAGTCCTCATGTTGGGAAAGTCATTGCCATTCCTGGCAATGACCTGATGCGGCAATACTCGACAAAACCCGTTGAAACATATCCACATCTTACCACTTCTGACGTGGAGAAAATTATAAAAATTTGTAAAGACAATCATGTGGCACTTGTCGATGTGGCACAAGAAAATGCCGTTGCTGCCAAACTTGTCGACTTACTGCATGCAGAAGGAATTCCTGTACTAGGCCCCACATGGCTTGCCGGACAACTGGAATGGAGCAAAGCATATTCTCGTATATGCCTTCAAAGACAAGGCATCAACCAACCATTCTTTAGAATATGTCACAGCAAAGAAGAGGGGATCAACTTTATCCAAAATAATCCCGATCAGGCCTGGTTTGTGAAGGCAGACGGGTTATGCGAAGGAAAAGTAGCATTGCCGGCAAGAAATAACGCAGAGGCAATAGAACGAATTCGTCAACTCGACCAATTTGGGGAAGCAGGAAAAATATTTCTTATAGAAAAGTGGCTTGGCGGAAAAGACGGCAATGCAGAAGAACTTTCTGTCCTTGTCCTTACCGACGGAAACGATTTTCGTATTATTGGTACTGCACAAGACCACAAAAGAGTAAATAATTTTGACGAAGGAGAAAATACCGGAAGTATGGGCACCTCTTCTTCGCCTCTTGTTGCTACACCAAAAGTAATGGCAGAGGTAACCGACGTTATTAAAAAGACTTTCATAGCTCTTCGAGAAGAAGGTATTGTGTATAAAGGCATGTTATACCTTAGTGCAATGTTGCTTAAAGAAAATGAAAAATTAATCCCATATGTTATTGAGTATAACTGCCGCTGGGGAGACCCCGAAGCGCAAGTATTACTTCCAGGATTAAAAAATGATTTGTTTGAATTATCTATGGCAATTATTAATGGTGAATTGGAGAAAATTAAAATACTTTTGGACGGAAAAGTACGCGTTGCAGTGACTGGCGCGGCAAGAGGATATCCCACGGATTATACTTTGGCAAAGGGCAAAAAAATTATTGGCATTGAAGACGCAAGAAAACTTCCCAATGTCCATATTCTTTCTGCAGGGATTAAGAAAGTGGGGAAAGACCATGTTGTACATGGCGGACGACTTTTTTATGCAGTAGGTGAAGGAAAAGATATACTTGAAGCGCGAAAGAATGCATACAATGCCATTTCTCTTATTAGTGTTGAAGGAAATAATCTCCATTATCGGACAGACATCGGCTGGCGCGATGTGGAAAGGATAAGAATATATGAGTAAAAAACTTTCAATTGGGATTGTTCGGTTTCCTTGTTCTAATTGCGATTTTGACGCATTAACATTTTTTAGAAAATTTGGGCATGATGCAGAATTTATTTGGTATAAAGACGCACCAGATCCAACATGGGATCTGTTGGTTATCCCTGGAGGATTTGCATTTGGAGACAGAGTATATGAAAAAGCAACGCATAGTTATCAAATAGACCCGGGACAACAAGCAATGAAATCTCCTGTGATGAAAACAATTCGACAAGCAGCTGAAAAGGGTATTCCAATTCTTGGTATCTGTAATGGATTTCAAATCCTTGTCAAAGCAGGACTTCTTCCGGGAAAACTTGAACAAAATGTCAACAAGAAATTTTTCTGCGATATTACGGTATGCGAAGCAGTAGGGAAATCTTTTTTTAATGACGAGGCAATGCGCGGCAAGACATATCGTTTGCCAGTGGCACATGGATATGGAAGATATGAAATTACAAAAAGTCAGTTGCACGATCTTCAAAAAAATCAACAAATATTTCTTCTCTATAAAGAGAGCAATCCGAATGGCTCTGTGGAAAATATTGCAGGCGTATCAAATAAAGATCATACAATTTTCGGACTTATGCCACACCCGGAAAGGTCTGAGGATGGAGAATATTTTATGAAGGCAATTGAAAAGTATTTTGCTAACTCTTCTCGCACGATTAAAGATACCTTAAAAGAGGCAATGGCAAGTGAACATACGAGTTATGCAAGCACAAAAAAATTTCTTCGATTACTTCCAACGAAAGGGAAAGCTGTGTTGCAAGGTCCAGGCGAGAATGCGGGGATCGTAGATTTGGGTAGTGGATATGGCTTAGCAATGAGAATTGAAAGCCACAACCATCCTTCTTTTATTAAACCATATCATGGTGCAGCAACCGGAGTTGGGGGAATTCTGCGGGATATATTTACCATGGGCGCACGTCCCATTGCAACACTTGATTTTTTACGATTTGGCACAGATGAACATTCTAAAAAATTGCTAAAAGAAGTCGTTCATGGAATCGCTGATTATGGCAATTGCATTGGGGTTCCGACTGTCGGGGGCGATGTATATTTCGACAAAACATATAACAATAATTGTTTGGTAAATATTGCGGCATTTGGGTTAGTAAAAAAATCTAATATTATTTATGGCAATGCATTGACTTCCGGCAACTGTTTGATATATGTCGGGGCAAAAACCGGCACAGACGGAATCGGAGGAGCACAAATGGCATCTGAAACCATAAATGCTGATAACAAGAATGCCGTACAGGAAGCAGACCCTTATTTAGAAAAACTGCTTTTGGAAGCATGTTGCGAATTGGCAGAAACGGAATGGATTGAAGGAATGCAAGACATGGGCGCAGCAGGTCTTTTATGTTCTACCTCTGAAGTCATTATGAGAGGACGCAAAAAAACAGGAAAATCACTTGGTGCAAAATTATACTTGAATAAGGTTCCGATAAAAACCGCTTATATGTCACCAACAGATATGCTTCTTTCGGAATCTCAAGAAAGAATGCTTATTGTTGGGAAGAAAAAGTATCAAAAAGAGATTTTGTCTCTATTTCAACGCTGGGACTTAGAAGCGTGTGTAATTGGAGAAGTTACTAATGATGAAAAATACACCATTGTCTATACAGACGAAGAAAAAACAATACAAAGCGAACGCATGGAATTCGATGATGTTTTTGAAGAGGTTGAAAAAAACTGGGAAAAGAGAAAGTGGACCTCTCAAAATACTTCGCAAACCAAAGCACCAATTTCTATTACAAAAACTATCTGGCAACAATATGATTGGAGCGTTGGAGTACGGACAATAAAAGGCCCGAATAAACCAGGTCATTTTGCAATTTTAGACATCCCAGAAATCGAGAAAGAAGTTGTCATAACTTGGAGTAGCGACGAAGGTATTGCAGACACTCAACCAAAGAAAGGAATACAGCACGCTTTTGATACGTGCTATGCTACAATGAAAAAACTTACTGCCACACCACTTGGACTCACAAATTGTCTTAATTTTGGCCATCCGAAAGATAGCATTGACGCATTTGAGGAAACAATAATTGGGCTGTCTGAAAGATGTAAAAGATATGAAATTCCGATAGTGAGTGGAAATGTTAGTCTCTATAACGCGTATCAAAATCATTCCATAAAACCAACGACCTTACTTGTTATGGCTGGCGTGCGAGGGAAAAATAAAAAATAATATGAAAAACTACACTATTGCAACACTCGGAAGCCACTCATCTCTTCAAATTCTTAAAGGCGCAAAAGATGAAAAATTTTCTACACTCGTCATAACCACAAAAGAAAGAGAATCCTTTTACAAACGGTTTCCATTTATTGACAAAGTTCTCACGATTTCATCTTTTAAAGAATTTCCTTCACTTGAAAAAAAACTAAAAAGCAAAAATGTTATTGTGATTCCTCATGGGTCCTTTGTTGCCCATTTAGGAATTGAGGGAAATAAAAAAATGCAACTCCCATATTTTGGCAATAAGAAAGTTTTGGATTGGGAAGCGGATAGGGAATT
>JANWIQ010000020.1 GCA_025449795.1 Minisyncoccota bacterium | reverse complement strand
TATATACGTACGCATAGAGAAAAAAGCTGGGTCAGCATGATTTTTATTTCTTGAAATTTTTTCTGTATGAATGCTCTCTGAAAATGAAGCACCTAATTTCATATGAAGCTCTATGAGTATAGCATACACCGCTGGACGTAGCTTCTCAGGTATTTACGCTGCAGACAGAATATCAGAACAAAGTATACATATCTGATTACACTATTTATTCTATCTTTACCATTATTTACCATTATTTACCCTATTGACAGATATACATTGTATACATGTATACTTGGCGTGTGCCAAGAGTTTCGCGACATGACCTTCCTGCTCGACAAGTACAAGAGCTCTCACAACACTTTGCTTCTTTAATTTCCTCTCTCCATGATCAAAAACAAATAGAAGGATTTCTTGATGAATTTTTGACTTTTGAAGAAAAGCATATGTTAGCAAAACGACTTGCGCTGTTTATTATGCTGCAACAAAAGTCTTCCCCCTTTGCTATTCAAGCTACACTTAGCTTAAGTCGTGAAACAGTAAGAATCTATAAACAGCAACTCCCATTAAAATCAAATGAATTTCACTACACACTCTCTCGCCTTCTTCGAATGGAGAAGGTAAAGAATTTCTTTATTTCAACAAGCAGCGTTTTACACACGGTAATTACTGCAAAAACCAATATGCGCTCACGCGCCAAGATTGCCTCAGGCAAATGGAAATAAATATGGCTGAAGATTGCTTTGACAGATGGAATTACGCACACTATACTCTTCCCTATGGTCAATGTGGAAAGAAACGACAACAATTTTGCAACGCTTCCAGATACGAGTGCACTTCCAGATACTATCCCTCCTGCTTCACCAATCTCTGACGTGATAATTCCATTAAGAAGAAGGATCGGAGCTTCACCCCTATCTCCTGGTCGAAGTAGCATTGCACGTACCCAAAAACCTCTAGGAAGAAACAGGTCTTCCCCAGTCGTAGACGTGGATCTTCCTGACGCTCTCGGTGAATATTTACATAATATTGGTGACATTCCCCTCTTGTCTGCAGAACAAGAACATACTTTATTCACCAGCATGAAGCGTGGCGACAAACAAGCAAGGAACCAACTTATCGAAGCAAATTTGCGCCTTGTTGTTGCTATTGCAAAAAGATATCAATATGTAGAAGGAATGGAGCTTTTTGATTTAATTCAAGAGGGCAACCTAGGCCTTATTCACGCAATAGGCAGTTTTGATGCGTCAAAAGGTTTTAAACTTTCAACACATGCAACACATGTCATTTTACACTTTATTAGGAATGCAATCGTAAATACATCCAAAACCATTCGTTGGCCAAAGAACTTTGTACGTGATGTAAAAACTTTCCAACGCGTCTGGTGGAATCTATATGAAACAGATGGCCATATACCAACCACGCAAAAACTTGCAGAAAGTTTGCACATGTCCCCATCTGCAATACAAAAGCTTGTTGAAATGCAATGGCAAACGCAACAACCAGAGAGCTTGGATGCACTTATTAAAAACGGCACGACTACTCTTCTTGACCGGATAGCCAGCGCCCTTCCTACTGCAGACACTTCCTCAGCCCAACAAAGAAAAGTAATTCTTGATGCACTTGAAGAACTTTTGCCACGCGACCGCGAGGTACTTACGCTTCGACTTGGCCTTGATGGAAACAAAAGTTGGACTCTGCAAGAAGTAGGAGATAAATTGGGAATAACCCGGGAACGGGTAAGGCAATTAGAAGAAAGAGCATTACAACGGCTTCGCTCTAGTTCTTTCGCAGCTGCATTACGTCAAACGTTGTAGTATCTCCTACTCCTATGGCAAAAAATATCCCTCCTGCAAAAACTGCCAGCATCACTGCTTCTAAAAATATTTGTGGCTCGTGAAAAAGCAATCCATACACAAGACTTGCAAGAAAAGTAACAAAAGTGATAAAGGTAAGGCTTTGGATTTCAAATTTTCTTTCATACAAAAAAACTATTCCAAGAAGGATAGTAAAAAATATGCTGGTTAACCCAATTGGGTGAAAGGTAAGCATGTCCAAGAGTATTCCCATACCAAATCCAACCGGAAATATCCACTGCTCTTTATACAACACGCAAAAAAAGAGCAAGCCGCCAAGGACAAGGGGAAGAGAAAAAATAGTTGTTTGCAAAAACAGAAGTATACTCAGAATACCAAGTATCCAAAAAAATTTCATTGAGATTTTTTTATATTCGCTCGCATTGATGAATTACTCCTTTCCTTTTATAACAAATACGGTAGTAAGTTTGTTAAACTGCAATAGACTTTGCACTCGTGCACTCTGATAGAGACTGCTTGGCGTTTTATTGACAGAAATTATTTTTCCTACGATAAGCCCAGGCGGAAAACCTTTTCCTACGCCATCTTCCGAACCGCTTGTCACCACGATATCTCCCACTTGTAACGTATCGGAAAGCAACACGCTCCCCAACACCATGCTGCCCTCTCCCTCTCCTGACAAAACTCCCTGCGCGTGGCTCCCCACTGTCTTTGCGGTAAAAGAGCTATTGGCACTACTCACCAGCATTACCTGTGCCGCCCAATCCGTTGCCCCGCTAATAGTACCCACTACGTTGCGCTGATAGATGACGGTCTCCCCACCTACCACGCCACTTTTTGTCCCTTTATCTATCACCAAATTTTCCGGACTTCCTACGCCGGGAATAAATTGTGGGGCGCCAATAACTGTTGCCGGCAAAAGTGACGTTGAGGGAATACTCGCTGTCTGAAATTGGTCCCGCAGGGCAGCATTATCCTCTTCGAGTTGTTTTTCGTGGACAAGCTGCGCCTGCAATGCAAGATTTTCCTTCTGCAATTTTTGCAATGCATTATTGTGAAAAAACCCAAAAGGGATATGGACTACCTGAAAAACTCCTCCCTGGAAACTAAAAAAAATATTTTGGAAGAAGTTTTCCCCCGGAAGAAAGTTGCGGCTGGAGAGAAAAAAAATCAGTCCTGAAAGAAAGAAGAATAGGAAAAAGGATGGAAGAAAAGAACGCCTCTGCTGCATAGGGTTATTATATACTACTCCTTCTCGACTACGCTCGAAGAATAATTATTAGAAATTGGATATTTGAAATTGGTAGTATGCTATTGTAGTCCTCCGGTCACTTTTACCCTATGTAAGAGTTGCTCATCTTCCAACACGAGGCCAGCTCCCCGCACGACCGTCGTCAGCGGATCATCAGCAATAAGCACCGGAATATGGGTACGCTCCATAATAAGCTTGTCGATACCGGGAAGAAGAGCGCCACCACCGGTAATAAGAATGCCATGCTCCAAAATATCTGCAGTCAGTTCTGGGGGTGCTTCTTCCAATACATCTGCAATATTCTCCACAATACGTGAAAGAACCGGAGCCAATGCTTCGCGCACTTCTGCCTCTGTGATACGCAAACTCTTTGGCAAACCTGTTTCTATATCCCGTCCCCTCACTACTGCAACATTTTCTTCTCGTTCTTCAATTTTTAGTTTTTCGGTTTTAAATTTTAGGTTTCTTTCATATGCGCTGCCTATTTTTACTTTTACATCCTCTGCTGTTTTTTCTCCAAGTAAGAGCCCATGCTTCAATCTCACAAAATGCAAAATTGCCTCATCCATATCATCCCCTGCGATACGCAACGACCTATTTACCACAATCCCTCCTAAAGAAATTACCGCAATCTCGGTTGTCCCTCCGCCAATATCTACCAGCATCACTCCGGTTGGCTGAAAAACCGATACTCCTGCCCCAATTGCCGCTGCCATTGGTTCTTCAATAAGAAATGCTTCCCTGGCACCTGCTGCAAGCGCTGCTTCCCATACGGCACGACGCTGCACTTCTGTTACTGCAGATGGAATACCTATCACCACTTTTGGGTGCACAAAACTCATGGGCAATTTTGTATTTACGTCATGCACTTCCTTCATGTAGTGGGCTATCATTGCCTCTGTTGCATCAAAATCTGCAATTACCCCACCACGAAGCGGACGAATCGTCACAATATTTGCCGGTGTTTTTCCAAGCATTTTTTTTGCTTCAGAGCCTATTGCAATAATTTCTTTTGATTTTCTGTGTCTAGCGACAATAGAAGGTTCGCGTACCACGACACCTTTTCCTTTTACCCACACAAGGGTATTGGCCGTGCCAAGGTCGATACCGATATCTTGGGAGAAAAGCCCAAAGAATTTATTAAACATACATATCCAATATCAAATATCCAATATCAAATGAATTTTACTTTTTATCTCATGGGAAATTGGTAATTATTTGAAATTAATAGTATGAGATATTTCATTTCTATTCTAACATCTTGTGTGTCTTGTTGCTAGTATGTTACGATGAATTGAATTACTAATTGCTCTAATTTCTAATTGGTCTAAAAAAATCCAATTCCCAATTGTAGAGATTAGGTTAATTAGGTTAATTAGAAATTATGGTAAATTTTCTTAACCGTCTTATTTCCTGGTCTTTTTATACTCTTTTTTTCTTCGTCCCGATTGTATTTACCCAAGACACCTCAGAGCTTTTTGAATTAAATAAAATATGGCTTACTTTTGGACTCACTACTATTATTATTGCTGCATGGATAAGTAAAATGGTTTTTCAGAGAAGAATTTTTATCCAGCGGACACCTCTTGATATTCCTATCCTCCTTTTTCTAGGATCCCAGCTTATCTCTACTACTATATCCCTAGATACCCACACCTCTTGGTGGGGATACTACTCCCGATTTAACGGAGGGTTATTATCCCTTATTACCTACACACTCGTATATTATGCCTTTGTCTCCAATATACATAAAGAAAAACTCCTTTCTTATTTGTACACCATTATCCTTTCTGGTGTTGTGGTGGCGTTGTGGGGTTTACCTTCCCATTTTGGATATGACCCAACCTGTCTTGTCTTTCGTGGCACGTTTGACGTCTCGTGCTGGACATCTAATTTTCAACCCAAAGTGCGAATTTTTTCCACACTTGGCCAACCCGATTGGCTTAGTGCATATCTCGCTGCGCTCATTCCACTCGCAATGAGCCTTGGGATGTACCTGTGGCAACAATCCAAAAAACGAATTGCAGGTGGCTTGTTAGTGGCTACGCTTCTTTTTTATCTTGACTTTCTCTATGCCAAATCGCGAGGCGGATTTGTCGGGTTAAGTATTTCCCTTGTCTTATTTTTTGGCTGGTACATCTGGGCAGAAAAAAAGTTTTCGCTTACCCGTTGCTTGTCCCGTGAAGCCTGGGCGAAGCGGGGGTATGTATTGGCACTCATTGGTGGTATTGCTCTTATTACATTTGTCGTTGGGACCTCAATAGACCAAATTGACAAATTCATGTTCCCTGCTCTTGCAAGCCATTTCCAAACTCATCCAAACCCTTCGACTTCGCTCAGGGTGAAAACACCAACGACCACGATACCGCCTACGTCTACCATCTCTACAGGAGAATTTGGCGGTACAGATTCAGGAAAAATTCGTCTCTATGTATGGACTGGCGCCATTTCGGCGTGGCTACACTACCCAATTTTTGGGACAGGAGTAGAAACATTTGCGTACGCATATTATCTTTTTATGCCCCCAGCTCATAACCTTACCTCTGAATTTGGATATTTATACAATAAAGCCCACAACGAATATCTCAACTACCTTGCGACAACGGGCATCGTGGGACTCGGGACATACCTCTTTATGATTAGCATGAGCGCATGGCTTATGGCGTATGGCCTATGGAAAATACAAAGAGAGCCAAACCATAAGCTATATGCTATACGCTATTTGCCGGCTGGTCTCTTAGCCAGCTATCTCGGTATTCTTATCATTAATTTCTTTGGATTTTCTGTGGTGATTGTCAATCTTTTTCTTTTTCTTTTTCCAGGATTTGTCTTGATGCTCCAAGATCAAATAAAACCGGAAAATGAAATTCTTTTTCCGAAAATATCTAATATCAAATATCCACTATCAAATATCTCTCCCTTCCAGTGGATTCTCTCCGCTGGAGTAAGTTTGGTCGCACTCTATTTCCTCTATACACTCTTTATCTACTGGCAAGCGGATAAAGCATACGCACTTGGACAAAATTTTGTGAATGCAGGAGAGTACCAAAATGCTTATCAGCCGCTGCATCAGGCAATTTCCCTTCGGCCATCCGAGCCAACATTCCAGGACGAACTCGCACTTGATGATGCGGTGGTGGCAGTGGCACTTGCCCAGCAAAATAAATCAGCTACCGGCACTCCTACACAACTTGCCCAAGAAGCAGTCGCAGTAAGCAATGATTTGGTAGCAAACCATCCCAATGTTGTCACCTATTGGAAAACACGCGTCCGAATTATGTATGCACTTTCCCAACTAAATCCGCAGTATCTTAGTGATGCACTTACCAGTATCCAAAAAGCAACACAACTTGCCCCAACAGATGCAAAAGTTTCCTACAACTTCGGCCTTATCCTAGGCCAAACAGGCCATGTCCAGGAAGCGGTTGCTGTATTGCAAAACACAATACGTCTCAAGAAGGATTATCACGAGGCCTATTACGCATTGGGAATTTTTTATCACAGTCTTGGTGTAAATAAAAATGGTGTCGTTATTAATGCTGACTATGCACAAAAAGCAATTGATGAAATGCATTTTATCCTTCTGAATTTTAGTGCAACCGACCAGCAAGCACTTGATGCCCTCAAAGCCTGGCATGCTCAGTAAATATATGAGATCCTTAAAACGGTTTATCCG
>JANWIQ010000019.1 GCA_025449795.1 Minisyncoccota bacterium | reverse complement strand
TGGAATTTGATAAAGGATACGCCTCTGCATATTTTGTTACCAATCCAGACAGAATGGAAGCAGAAGTTGACGACCCCTACATTCTTATTACCGACAAAAAAATAAGTAATTTGGAAGAAATGCTTCCATTTCTTGAGTCACTTATTAAAGTCTCCAAAAATCTTGTGATTGTCTCCGATGATATAGATGGCCAAGCACTCGCAACACTCGTGATTAATAAATTAAAAGGAAATTTCAACGCGCTTGCTGTGAAAGCGCCAGGATTTGGCGACAGACGAAAAGAAATGCTCCAGGATATTGCTATTCTTACCGGCGGGACAGTCATTTCTGAAGATACCGGCAGAAAGTTAGATAGTGTGACCCTAGAAGATTGTGGAAGAGCAGATAAAGTATGGGCAGATAAAGAAAATACCAGAATTATTGGCGGCAAAGGAGACGTGGCAGCGCTGAAAGCACGGGTTTCACAAATAAAGACTGCTATCGAAAATACCACATCAGATTTTGATAAAGAAAAGTTGCAAGAAAGACTGGCAAAACTTTCCGGGGGCGTCGCAGTGATTAACGTTGGCGCAGCAACAGAAGTAGAAATGAAAGACAAAAAAGAGCGTGTCAATGATGCAGTGGCAGCAACCAAAGCAGCGCTGGAAGAAGGAATTGTTGCGGGTGGCGGCGTCGCACTGTTGAAAGCACGAAAAGCATTGGAAGGTCTCAAAAAAGACATGCATTCAGAAGATGAAAAAGTTGGCGTGGATATTTTGTGGAAAGCGCTTGCTGAGCCAATGAAGGGAATAGTTACCAATGCAGGGGTAGATGCAGGATGGGTTATTCGGGAAGTAGAAGCATATGCAGGAAAAGATACCAATTATGGATACAATGTGATGACAAATGTCTTTGGGAATTTGGTGAGCGCGGGTGTGGTAGATCCTGCAAAGGTAACACGAAGTGCAGTAGAAAATGCTGCAAGTGTTGCGATGATGGCGCTTACCACCGAAGCACTTATCACCGATTTACCAGAAAAAGAAAAAGTTGCAATGCCAGGCCCCGGTGACATGGGCGGCATGGGTATGGGAATGTGAAAACAGTAAGGTGTTTTCATCCTGAGTGAGCGTAGTGAAACGAAGGATAATTTTTCGTTTTACGCTGCAGCAGCTAAACCTTCTATCCCTTGAGGAGTATCTTTCGTAATTTGTTCACCCCGTTGCCAAATTCTATAATATTGCTGCATACAATAGGTGATTTTTTCGATTCGCTCATTTTCTGGTAATTCAAATACTTCAGCTGGAATAGGTATGTCACTAATCTTAATAGGAGCAGATATTCTTATCGTGCGCTCTAAAGATGTTTCTCTTCTAAATATTCCCGTTATTAATCTTCCTAGATCTCCTCGCTTTGTACCCTGAACGTCTGTCATAATAAAGTAAGCTTCAGGTATATTAACTGCAAGTCTTGCCACCCCGGGCCTCCATTGCTCAGAGCTTCCACCGTCAGGAAGTATAAGGACAGCATGACCCTCTTTCAATAGTTGTACTCCTTTAGTTATGCTATCCGCGTTAGCTTTTCTTCTTCTCTCTCGTGCTTGTGGTTTTTCTCTTTTCCGTCCCCTTCTAACTGGAAGAAAGTGGTCTCTAGTTAATCCTCCAAATACTTCTCCAATTCCATCGCGAGCGATTGCATATAAATCTTCTCGAGATGGAAGAGCGTATGCAATAAAGAGAGGCTCTATCATATATGGGTGATTCCCGACAATAATTGCCGGTTGTGTTTGTAATATTTCTTCTGTTCTTCTTTGATCATCCCATTTAAGGTTAACCCTAACATGAGCTTTATCAAGTAAAAATCTAGAAGCATCGGAGACTCCACCTTCAGCAACTCTGTGGTTAATTTCCCTAACAATTCCTCTAAAAGGGGGAATATGTGTAGCTAATCTAGCAAAAGACAAACCAAATTCACTCATAGCCTTATAGTAAGTTTGGATTATAATCCTTTTACTTTTTCAATGCAAATCTGGGGAGGAGGATATTATTTTTTCTCTTCTAAGGCTTCGAGTCTTTTGAGGATATCCAGCATAAGTTGTTGCTGATTTTCCAAGTGAAGTAAAATTGTTTCAATTTCCTTTTCTGACTTTTTATCTGTCTCATAATCGTGCTCGGACCGTAATTCTGCATGCCTGCCTTGAATATTTTGCCCTACCATAATAAGGGGCATTAAATGGATTTGGATAAGGTTAGAAATAAATAACCACAAAACAAAAGCAGGGTATGGATCAAAACGAAGTTGTTGTGGGGCAAGGATATTCCATCCCAACCATACAATCGTCCATGCAAGAATAATAAAAAAAAATCCCATGGTGCCAATCTTTTCTGTTACCACAATTGCCAATTTATCCAGAGGAGATAAACTATCTCTATGAATTTTATTGACATTTTTCGGATGTCCATAAAGTGCATGAAGCTCGTGTACGCTAGGAATTTTCTCGGCCATACTATATTTCATTGTAGGAAGAAACCTTTCAACGTGTCAACCGGAAGTATTTGCAAATTTTCACAAAGAGTATTACGCTAAGAGTGACATGTATCAAGTCGGGGGGAGGTGAGAATATGAAAGAAGAAAAAGGAATGTGCGACTGTGGATGCGGTTGCTGTGGCATGGGTGGACATGGCATGATGGGAAAAGGATTGTACATGCTTGTCGGAACCTTTGCTTTTGTGTATGGATTAGTCATGTGGGCAATGGTTATGTATTCATGGCCAATGTACACTGGCTGGATGGTTGGTGGAGTGTTATTAGTCCTTGTTGGCTGGCTCAAGAGATGGTTCTGGATGCAAAAGGGCATGTAGAGCTTTCTCCTACGTATTTTCGAGGCCGGTGAAAGGTCCGGGAATACGTATTTTCTTCTTCAGGTATCGTTGAGTATAACGTGCATAATAAAATGGCGGAATAAGATCTGTTGAAAAGTTAGATAATAAAGCATAGTATTAGAGCATGACCATTTCCAAAGAAAACCAGCACTCCTTAACTACAGCCATTTTCTCCTCTATTTTTACTCTCGTGCTTCTTTTTCTCATTAATTATTTCTTCAACCATTCATGGAATCCTTTTGCTGCAAGTAGTTCCAAGCAATTATTTACAGTGGAGGGGACAAGTACTATTTCCCAAAAACCAGACGCAGCAGATATATCCTTTACTGTTGCGAAATCCGCGCTAACCTTAAAGGTTGCCGAGGACCAAGCAAATACATCTGCCAATACTATTGTTATGAATATTAAGAAATTAGGTATTCCTGAGAAAGATATTAAGACAAGTAATTACAATTCCTCTCCTACTTATGACAATACTTCAACTGGCGGGGTGCCTTTGGAAATGATGCCTATTCGAGGCGGCAACGGGCAGACCATTACCGGATATACGGTAAGTGAGAGTGTTGATGTTACGCTTAGTGATATTACTAAAGCAAATAGTGTTATAGATGTAGTTAGCAATGATGGCGCAGAGAATGTGAGCGGCCCCAATCTTACTTTTTCTTCCACCACTCAAGACGCACTTGTTACAAAGGCTAGGCTTCAGGCAGTTACTAATGCCAAGCAAAAAGCACAAGGCCTCGCAGATGCTGCAGGAATTCATCTTGGGAGAGTGGTCAATATCCAGGAAAGCGGTAACCAAGTCCCTATCCAGCCACTTATGATGAAAGCAGGCAACAGCAATAGTGGAGGGAGTACTCCAACACAAATTAACCCCGGTGAAAATACTATTACCGAGACCGTTACCCTCTCCTACCAGACTTGGTAAATCTCCGTCATCCCGCACTTGAGTAAGGCCATATTTCAAACCCCTGTGATTATTCTTCGAGCGAATCCCCCTAGCGGATGAGTCGAGAAGTTTAAGTTTCGCCATTGCGAGGAGTTCCTGACGCTTCAGGGCGACGAATCAATCTCTATTTCTTTGCGGTTCTTTTTTTCTTTTCTGGAGTAGGCTCTACTGTTTCTTCTGTAACTTTTTCTGCAACTACTTTTGTCGTTGTTGTAGCTGATAATATCTCAAGTATTTTATCTACTTTTGCGGTAAGTGCATCTAGTTGTGCCTTATATTCATTATTTTGTACAGGTCTATCTTGAAAGCTAGGTCTTGCAAAGCTTCTTTCTTCTGGTCTTCTTGGTCCCCCACTTTCTCTAAAACAATCTCTGCACAAAACAGGTTTGTCGCCGGTTGGCCTAAAAGGGACTTCGCAATCTTTGCCACACTTACTGCAGACAGCCTTATGCATAGTAGGTCGTGGCCTATCAAAGCGATTACCAAATTGCCTTTTGTCTCCAAATGAATGTCCACGTCCAGAGTCGTTGTTTCTATTAAAATCTCTCACAGAGTACATTATAGCAGTTACCCGATCTATTCGAGTGACCAACATCTATACTTTTTAAGTTTTAGGTTTTACGTTTATTCCAGGTCTTGCAGAATTTCTTCTATATGCTCTTCCGGTTTTACCTGCTCATATACTTTTACAATTTCTCTTTGCTCATCAATAAGGTATGTGGTGCGGAGAATGCTTTGTCTTTCTTCATCCCAGGCCTTATATTCCCGTATAACTTTTCTTTCGGTATCACTAAGTAATGGAAAATTTAAGTGAAATTTTTCTATAAATTGCTTGTGTGATTCCGGCGTATCCTTAGAAACTCCTAATACTACCACGCCTTTGCTGCTTAGTCTACTGAGGTTGTCCCGAAAGTTGCACGCTTCTGTCGTGCATCCCGGCGTATCATCTTTGGGGTAAAAGTAGAGGACTACTTTTTTACCCGAATAATCTTTCAGCGAATGCATTTTTCCGTCCTGGTCGGGAAGTGTAAAATCTGGGGCTTTCATACTCTTACCATATCACGGGAGTGTAAGAAAATAAAGTGAATATCCCTGCCTCATTAAGCATGAGGAGTATAATACATCTTATGATAGATACAAAAAATTCAGAAGTTATTCTTTATCAGACTCCAGATGGACAGACAAGGGTGGACGTGCGATTTGAAGGCGAAACAGCCTGGCTTTCACAGAAAATGATGGCCGATCTTTTTGAAAAAGATGTCAGGACTATAAATGAGCATATTGTACATATCTTTTCGGAAGGAGAACTTGATGAAAATTCAGTTATCCGGAAATTCCGGACAACTGCTGCCGATGGCAAGACATATGATGTTAATCATTATAATCTCGATGTAATTATTTCTGTTGGTTACCGGGTTAAGTCAGTGCGTGGTACGCAATTTCGTATTTGGGCAACACAAAGACTGCGAGAATACATAATAAAGGGATTCACCCTTGACGATGAGCGTCTCAAAGACGGTGGAAGAAAAGCAACGTATTTTGATGAACTTCTAGAGAGAGTAAGAGAAATTCGCGCAAGCGAGCGAAATTTCTATCAAAAAGTCACAGATATATATGCAACCAGTATTGATTATAAAAGCGATAGTAGCCTAACACAGGAGTTTTTTGCCACAGTTCAAAATAAAATGCATTATGCAGTTCATGGACATACTGCAGCAGAAATAATTGCAACAAGAGCAAATAGTAAGCAGCCACAAATGGGACTAACAAGTTTTAAAGGAGATAAAATTCATGCCTCAGATGTAATAATTGCAAAAAATTATCTTTCAGAACTTGAAATAAAGCAATTAAATCTTATTGTTTCATTGTATCTAGATTTTGCAGAGCTGCAAGCAACCAACGGAAGACTTATGAAAATGAGTGATTGGATAAAAAAGCTTGATGAATTTTTAGTTCTTAGTGAAAAACAAATATTACATAATGCTGGCTCTGTGAGCGCAAAGAATGCAGAGAAAATTGCCCATGTAGAATATGAAAAGTACAAAATAGAAGAAGACAAAAAGTATATTTCAGATTTTGACCGTGCAGTGAAGAGATATTTGAAAAAGAAATAAAATACCGTGAATTTACCCCATTTTACGTACTAAATTCACGCCATATTGACAAAAAACCGTGAATATCCCCATTTAACTTGATGAACTTTATAACATTAAACATTATAACTATATATTATGTTATCTCCTCTTCTGGCCAAGCAAATAGATTAGGGCTATAATAGCGCTAAGATATGAATAAAGAACGAAAAATATTTATTGTAGTTGCAAGTGGTGGTCAAGGGACAGAAAAACACTATTACGACACCATTGAAAGAAAGAGGACAATTGGTGAGGCTTCGGAGTTTTTGGAAGAAAGAGATATAAATATTCTTAGAAATAATTATCATGGTGGTCCCTTTGCTGTTTGGGGTTCTGTTCCAGGTTCTGGAAATATTCGAACATGGGAGGTAATGGAACCTGGTGACTACGTAATAATCTATAAGTCTGGTGAAATAATCTTTGCTGCGGAAGTTGCGATAAAAGCAAGAAATCCAAGAATGGCAGAATATCTTTGGGGAAGAGATAGTAACAATAATACTTGGGAATACATGTATTTTCTTGTTAATACCCAAAAGACAAATGTTTCCATGAGCAAATTAAATCCTTATCTTGGGTACGCAGAAAAATATTTTCCTCGAGGTTTCATGGCAATAGATCAAGAAAAAGTAAATCACTTACTTAATACATATGGTGATTTACTCTCAGCGCTAAAAAGGATAGAACAAGGCGTAGAACTCGAGAAGGTACCTGAAAGAGTAAAGATAGAAATTGATCAAATTCAAGAAAATGTTGAAAGAGCAACAACAGAGCATGATGAAATGCAGTGGCGGTTAATTAGATTAGGTAAAAAAACTAATGTTGATGTCTGGGTACCAGCGAATGATCAAGGTAAATCCTATAAAGGAAATATGTTTAAGGGATATGTCTTGGATAATTTTCAAGAAGTATTGGATGTCCCTACGTATGTAAAGAATATAGATGTTGTGTGGAAATACGGATTTTCAATTAAGTCCGCATTTGAAATTGAACATTCAACTTCTGTCTATTCTGGTATACTAAGATTATCTGATTTAAAAGCTTTGGCTCCAAACTCAAATTATCCTATGTTTATTGTTGCAGATAGAAATAGAAGGAATAAGGTTTTTTCAGAACTTAGGCGACCAACATTTGATAATCCATTTTTGAAATTACCTGAAGCGATAAGTTTTCTTTCATACGATAAAGTAAGAGAATTGGACGAACAAGTGAAAAATGCAGATTCCAATATTTCCCTGGATTTTTTAGTAAGCCAGGGTGAAAAGCTCGGCTCCTTAGTTTCTTAAAAAATATATAGGGAATAGGCTCCTTTTATAATTTTGACTGCCTTTTCATAAAAGAGTATAATTCAAACCAATTAACCCCTTGTCTGCTCCAAGTCTTCACATGTAAAATAAATTATTAATTTTTGTTGGAGTAGCTGAATGGTTATAAATTCATTGTTGAATTTTTAAGCTATCTGGCCCCAATAAAAGCCTCAGAATTAATCCCGCTAAGTTTTTTGGATGCAATCTATCTTCAGTTGGATTAAAGTTTATTTTTGATATGTTTTGCCATACGTTTACTTCAGATCGGGCAATAAATTCTGAGTAAGTTTGTTGAACAGTTAAATATGTACTATGTTCTGAATCGCATAAAGGACTACTTTTTATAACTAATTGATTATTATCAATTATGCATTGTTCCCATTTTGTTTCATATTCATTAATAATATCCATATCTCTTTGAGTAAGTACATTTTCTGCAGGAAGAAACGTGTTATAAAATGAATAAAGTTGAGCCTGTGTGTTGGGATTTAACGTTATGATATATCCCTGTTGCAAGCCTGCGTTGTAAACTTCGGCATGAAATGGAACATGAAAGTATAGGTATTGATGATTATTTACATTTTTTATTTCATTAGTGGCAGTATTATAATTTGCTCTGAGCTCAAGTTGTAATAGTTCCAAATATCTTTGTTTTTGTATAGCATCTTGGATAAGAAATCCAATTATTGCTGCAAGTACTAATAAACTAAGAGTAACTATTGCTCCTTCACCACTTAAAAACCACCTTAACATTTTTCGAATGTCTATTAAAATAGTTTTTATATTTTCTTGTTTGGCGACCTTCATAACACCTGCTCCTATCTTGAGCGTACACCTTAAGCTTGACAGTGTAAACATAATTGCTGATGCTATGATGTGCAGGGGTCAGGACATGGTATACACTTTTTGGAACAATATATCATCTACAGAAACGAATGTTTAAGAATTGGAAAAAGGTTTTTCCCCAAAGATAAAATTCTGCTAAAGAAGTGAAAGAAAAGGGGTTATTCACTTCCACCAATGAAGGATGACAGTGGCGGCCTCGAGGCACAAAAGCGAAGCGCCTGCCATGAGAGAAATTTTCTTTACCATCCATTCAGGCTTTGTCCCGCCAAAAACAACTGCGCTTACTTGTGTGGGGACGACAAATCCTATCCAGAAAAAGAGGGTCAAAACATATGCATTCCAGGTGGGCTGATAGGCAAGTAAAATTGCCAGGACTACTGTTGTAATCAGTGTTACGAGTGCTTGAAGGCCATAAAATGGTCCCATGGATTGCATCATTTTGTCCTGGGTTTCTTTAGGGAGCATGTCAAAGCCATGCATTTTCCCCCAGAGCTTGCCAAATAATGGACCATACCAAAGAAAACCGAGAAAAAATTCTACTGCAGTTGCGAGAATAATTGCCAAATAGTTAAGCTGCATAGATATAGCATAAAGTCAAAAAAACTATTTTGCAAGAGGAATGTTAACCTTAAAAAATCTGCTAAAATATACATATGAGTGTTATTGATGACTATATTAAAAAATTTGATCCAAACAAGAGAAAGGAGTTAGAGAGAATTCGAAAAATTGCAAAAGAAGTTGTCCCGGATGCACAGGATTCTATAAGCTATGGTATGCCAACGTTAAAATATAAAGGTACATCATTTCTTGGTTTTAACATTCATGCGCACCATATTGGTATTTATCCTTATGGTGGGGAAGAAATAGAAAAGTTACAAGATAAATTAAGAGAGTACAAATATTCAACTGGTGCTATTCAAGTCCCTTTTGATAAACCAATTCCGGAAAATCTACTCAAAGAAATCATTACCCTTCGAATAGCGAGAATAGAAAACAATTAGAAATAAAACCCCAGGATTCTCAAGGCCGCTTGCAATCCGCGTGCCTCTTCTAAAGAAAGTTTTTCTGTGGTTGAAAGAGCTATTTTTTCTAATAACCGCGGGGAATTGAGGTCTTCTGATAGCATCTCGGTTGCAAGTGTTTCATAGTCGGTGATGTCTATTTTCTTTGCCGATGCTGCAGAAATATTTTCTATTACTGCACCAAACGTCTCTTCTGCTTTTTGGAATTCTTCTTCTTTGTATTCCCATTTTTCCCGGTAGTGGTGGGACAACAGGACCCAGCGAATTGCATTGGGGGAAAATTTTTTGAGGAGATCTGCCACAAGAATTAAATTCCCCAGAGATTTACTCATTTTTTCTCCGCCGCAATAGACGGTACCTGTGTGTACCCAATATTTTGCAAAAGGAATTTTGCCAGTGGCACTTTCACTTTGTGCAATTTCACTTTCATGATGGGGAAAAATAAGGTCTATCCCACCGCCATGAATATCGATGGCCTCGCCAAGCGAGCTAATTGCCATGGCGCTGCATTCGATATGCCAGCCCGGCCTTCCTTTGCTCCATGGACTGTCAAATGAGGGAATGTGTGATGGTTGTTTTGGAGCAGACGGACGCCATAGCGTAATATCCAATGGATGGCGCTTGTTGGGGTTGTCCAAATCTTCATCAAAGTCTTTTGCAATTTTTAGCATATCCGCCTTTGACAATTTGGATAGTTTTCCAAAGTTTTGTACTTTTTCTATGTCCACATATACCCCACCCTGTGCGATATACCCTTGCCCATTTTTTACAATATCTTCAATAAGAGATATCATGGGAGAAATCTCCTTTGATGCATACAGATAATTAGTTGGCATGACCCAATTGAGCGCCTTCATATCGGCAAGAAATCTTTCTGTCCAATATGCACCTAATTTTTGCCACGGGATATGTTGCTCATTTGCTCTTCTGAGGATATCGTTATCGCGGTCATTAATATCTGTGACATTTTGCGTGTATTGGACTGCGTAGCCTTGGTACGTAAGGAAACGGACGAGGAGATCAAAAGAAATATACGTAAATGCATGGCCCAGATGGGTCGTATCATAGGGCGTAATACCACAGACATACAGGGTAACTTTTTTCTCTTGTATCGGAGCAAAAGTTTCAAGTGAGTGAGATAGCGAATTATAGAGTTTCATAAAAGCATCTTATTATACAACCTACATTGTACTTTTTCTGTGGTAGAATACACTAGCTTCATGAAAAAACTTCTTTTTCTTTTGTGCATTGCGTTACTTGGCGTGGTGGGACTTGAGACATGGTGGCTTTTACACCCAACTACATCTATTATCAAACCAGTACCCCAGCCCCAACCGCTTCTTGCGTATACATTTGAGCATTTACGAAAAACAAATTTTCCTGCGACACAGATAACGTTTGGCAGAAAAGTAAGTAGTGCTGCAATTACTTTTTCCCAAGTATTTTATTTCCAGACACCAATAACTCCGGGAAGTAGTGAGATGGAAAAAGTAAGCGGACTAATGAATGCGCCGGTTGCTCCGGGGAAATATCCGGTTATTGTGATGTTTCGGGGATTTGTGCCAGACAATTTGTTTGCTCCAGGAATTGGGACAGAGCCAGTAGCACAAGTTTTGGCAGCAAATGGATTTATTACGCTTGCGCCTGATTTTTTGGGCTATGG
>JANWIQ010000018.1 GCA_025449795.1 Minisyncoccota bacterium | reverse complement strand
GCTGGGGGATATGGAGGTCTGACTATACCTTTTCCTTCTTGAAAAATACTAAGCGTTTCTTTTGGAGCTGCCATACGTGGCCAGATTGTACCGCAGTCCTATAATACTTGTCAAGATAGCAAAATTTTCCTCAAGGTTGTGAAAATCCACGATTTCGTAACGCTGCAGGGCGTCTACCTGGTCGTGTTGGTATAACAACAGGTTTTCCTCCGGTAAACCTTTCAACAAACTGACGTGTTCTTCTTATAGCCTGCGGATGATTTCTCCAGAAGCGATAAGTATATGGATCTTCAAGAGGTATTTCTACTTCAAATGATTCTACATCTTCATCATCAATACTAATAATGGAGAGATCGGGATCTCGTCTATATATATTTCCTTCAACTCGTTCCATATATCGTCCATTTTTTTGGATAAGTATCCATTCATATATTGGGTTTCCTGCTATGTCTTTTCTCCCTGTATCAACTTCTGCATACAATTCGCCTGGATGGTCAGGAGAGATAGGGAGCATCAGGTCGCAATGATACGTTGCATTCGTATTGCCGTTATCAAGCTCTGCAATTTTTCCTGTTTCATCAACTTGGTCTGCGTATGATTTTCCTAAAGCAAAATGTGGTTTATTTTTTTCTCCTCGCCCAATTTCGGCAGTTAAGAATTTTGGAAATCTACTTGTGCCAAGACCAATTTCACCTAGTCTTCGCCCACCCTTGCTATCTAATATCGTTTGGAACCAGGCTTTTTCTTGTATTATGCCGGAATCTTTAGGATTTCCTACAATATCCCAATCAACAACCTCACCATTCACAAATTCGACCCACAAATTTCTTAAAAATACACTTCTGCCACCAAGATTGAGTGTTACACCACCTGGGAAGCCCATTCTTCCACTGACTGTTTCCGGAAACCCACCAAACTCACCATCCTCTGGATTATTTGATGAGGGCGCGAAAAAGACCTCGGGCCCCGGAAAATTATGTTTAAGTCCAGCATGATTTGCCGGTCTTCTTGGATGTACATGACCATAAGAATTTCTCAGGGTGGTAAAAACAATATCGGATGCATAGAGAGGATCTTCAAAATGAGTAACAATACGAAGCCTTCTTGCTTTACCAATAATTCCTGCCAATTTTTCCTGCGCAACTAAAACTTTTTTGGCATCAACACGGCAATGTTGTATATAATCCCACCATTCATCTTCCTCAGTGATAGTTCTTTGATTTATTTCACTATCCCTTGCTGCAAGGGAAGGGTGTGGTGGCGTTGAGAGATTCCACTCCCGTTGATCAACTCGCATGCGGTCTGCATCTGCTCTTGCTTCTACGAAAAGACCAAGAATTTCTGGATCTAAGCCATCTGATGCTTCAAGATTACTATCACGTACTAAAATAATTGCGTCGGCATCATGAATTTGCCAATATTCACCATCTTCTGTAAGGGGTTGTTCATCTGAATCTAATTCTCCTTTTTTCCCATAGATATAATCTTGTTTTATTGCAGCTAGTCTTTTTTCCCTTGTTTTTTCTGGGGTTACTCCAACTATTTTTGCAATTCTTTCTACTCGTTCTCTTTCTGCTTGTGGAGTGCGCACAGTATAAGAAATATCAGTAAAACCTCGCTCTACAGCAACTTTTTCTACTTCTTGCATAAGACGAATAGATCCAGGTTGGTCAGTGGTAACACGAAGCAATAATCGCCTTGGCTCATCTGGTCCCTTTAACGCAACTTCAGACATTACGCCATCCATGAGGTTTTCTGCAAAATATCTTGCAAAGTTATCTGTTGGGATTACTTTTCCATCCAGTAAATAATATTCAGCTGCTCGTGTCTCATCTTCTGGCACGGTAATTATCCCTTCTTCAAGAGGTCCTAAAAGATCGGGACGATTATGGTAGGTAATTTGTACTTCTGGCATAAAAAACTCCCCTTTCGGAGAGCAGATTTTTACATCACAAATCTCTCCGTTAGGAAAGGGTAATGTGTGTAATACTAAAACAATTTTTTCGCATGTTTTGGTAGTTTATATCTTGTGAAGCTAATTGTCAATCCATGTGAAATTAATGTGAAATTAAATATCTTGTAGTAAGTTTTCTTCACAACTTATCCACAAATTTGTTCCAAGCGGTAGTTAAGCTTGTAGTATTTACACCATTACTTTTCTGTGCTAGAATTAGCCATGGCACATACAGAAGAGAATCGATCAGATTTGCCAAGTTTTACCAAAACCGAAAAAAGGTATCTTATTGGCTTAGGGAACGGATTGAAATGTGGAGATGTGGCTGGCATATACAACGTTGCTCCCCATTCTGTACAAAACGCACTCACAGATATGTTAGCTCGAATAGGCCAAACAGGAAATAGCTTTTTATTTCCTCTTGTTTTTGCATTGCGCACTAAAGAAATTTTCCCCTCTGAAATTCTTCCTCAGGGGCTTGATGTTGCTATAACCTTACAAGCAGTCAGAGATAATGGTTTGGCAAACACCGTAAAAGAAATACTAGGAAGTCCAGAAGATGGAGTTATGCTTAGGACATTAGGGCCGATGAATCAGCATAAACGTAAGTTAAGATTACTCCGAGAGATACTTGGTGCGACAAGTTCAGCCCATGCGATTGGCATGTGCGAGGCTATGAGGCTTATTGCTCCAGGAGTTTTAGATACACCACCGAGGGAAAATTCAGAAGAATCGCCTGATGAATATAATCGTGTACTACTAAGTGAATGGAATTCCGAAGGTTTAGGAGCTGAGGTATTATTCGGCATATTGGATGATCCCGACGCGTGTGTTCTTATGACTTTCGCGACAAAAATGGGACCTAACGGTCACATGTATGGAAACCCCAAAATTATTGCCATTGCTCCTAATTCTCAAGCTTTATTGCAATTAGTGTTGGAAAATTCAGGGGATAAACTGTCTGGAGTAATACGAGAAGTTCTTCATAGTGAGGAGCGGGTAATAAGAGTAGGAGATCGTAGAGCAAATATGCCGAATTATCATGTGACTGCATTTAGCACGTCTACTATCCCAGTAATAGCTGCCAGAGCATTACACGATCACGTAAAAAGCTCATTTACCCTCGGAGAAAAAGAAAGAAGACGTATGCTTGCCTTTCTCACGGATGCGAGTGAACGTTCTGCCTAAAAAAATCAGGTCTAAAGATTACTCCTTAGACCTGACTATAACGATTCTGGACAAGCCAGAATGACGTTTTCCAACTTTTATTTCAGCTCGACGGTGGCGCCGGCTGCTTCAAGTTTGGTTTTTGCTTCCTGAGCTGTTTCTTTATTTACAGCGGTTAAGACTTCTTTTGGAGCGCTATCTGCTAACGCTTTTGCTTCGGTAAGACCGAGCGTTGGAACTAATTCTCGAATTGCTTTAATAACTGCAATTTTTTGTGCGCCTGCGCTGCTTAGTACCACATTAAATACGGTTTGTTCTTCAACAGGTTCTCCTGCTGGTGCTGTTCCTGCTGCAGGGGAAGCTGCGACACTCATCTGGCTAGCACTTACGCCAAATTTCTCTTCCAATGCTTTCACAAGATCACTAAGCTCCAAAACAGACATTTCTTCAACTGCTTGTAAAAAATCTTCTTTTGTCATTTTTGCCATATAAACCTCCTTTCGTCAGTAAATTCCAAGTAATAATCCACAAGATACAAACAAATTTGAATTTTGAATAAATGGAATTTATTTGTTACTTGTTGCTTGGGATTTGGATTTTGCTACTGCATCAAGTGTCATTACAAATTTCTGTAAGTTCCAGTGAAGACTTCTATGTAAGCCTTGGATAGGGGACTTCATCATGACAACAAGTTGGGTAAGTAATACTTCTCGAGATGGAAGAGTAGAGAGCTTAAGGACTTCTTTATCGGTCATGGCTTTTCCCTCAAGAAGGCCAAATTTAACTGTTGGCTTTTCAAAGTCCTTGATCATTTTCGCGAGGGTCTTCAGAGGTGCTACTACATCCCCATACATAAAAAGTGTGCCTGTCGGTTGATGAAAGTGTTCTTTAAAAGTTTCTTCCAGGTTTTGGGTTTTGAGTTTTTCGTTTTGCGTTTGTTCAAGCGCTCGCTTGAGCAATGTATTTTTTGTAGCAGCAAAATCTGCGTCAAGTTTTTTAATTTCTTTCTTAAATTCTTCAAGCTGTTTGTGGGTAAGGCCCGAAAAGTTGGTAAAGACCATCGCTTTTGCTTTGCCTACTTTTTCGGCAACTTCTGCAACAATAGCTTCCTTTTTCTTTCGGTTCTGGGATTCTGATGCATTATTCTTATTCATATATTCTTGTCATTCCCGCGCTTTTTTATGTCATCCCGCGCTTTTTTATGTCATCCCGCGCTTGATGCGGGATCTATTATTCGGAATGCATCCTCCATATTTTCGCACTCGGCTTTCCAATTCTATTCGAATACGCCTCGTGCCAAAATTATTGGCGGATTGTGTGCTATGTTAAAAACAGTCGGTACACAAAAAAACTCGCCCAAAGGCGAGTCTAGAAAGAAGTAATTGCTGTCCACCTTTCAAGCGGTGGACCTCCTTGGTTTCTTTCTTATCCTCGGTAGGGTTTATGAGTCTCCTCAACCTACTATCTTTGGACATATACATTATACCAAAAGAAAAAAGCAAAGCGCAAGTCCTAAAATGTCAATCGCTCGCTATAGAGGGGACTGTTCCTTATATACGCTAATTACAATCTCAAGCCATCCATTTATTTCTTGTAAGTAACGTCGTAAGAGCTTTTCGTCTTGTATTCCGCTTTTATCTATTTCTGCCTTATCTGGGTCTACGCAAAGGGAAAAGAGAGGGGGAAAATCGCTGCGATTCCAACCTTGGTTTCTCCATGCATCAGTTTTTAAATTGGGATGGAAATTCAATACAGATTCACTACTTGAGGGGGTAATAACGAGTGTGTCTGTGGTACCAGGATTAATAACACTTTCCCCTGAAATGAGATAGTGAATTACTTCACTGGAAGCCGGTGCGCCCCATCCGTTGTGTATAGAAAAAGAAATGCCCTTGCCATCAAATGAAGGAATATTCTTCCGAGGCTGTATGCCCAGGACTTTAATACTATTAACATTATCAGTAATCGAAGCTAAAAGCTGCTCTCGTGTAGCAACCTGTTCTGCGACGGGTCTCTCTTGGCTTGCCATATCGGAAAGAGTATATAGCAGCCTATAGCAAATGTCAATAAGGTCCTGTCTTACAAAATTCCTACTCTGGAGAATGGGAGTTCTTATCATTTCATGAAAAATTGGGAAACATGGGAGAAGTTATTTCTGCAACACGTTTTATGGATGCATAT
>JANWIQ010000017.1 GCA_025449795.1 Minisyncoccota bacterium | reverse complement strand
GGTACAAGACGCCGGGAGCAAGTGTCCCACAGGGCCAACCAGTTACTCAGTATTTTCCACCGCAACAGCCTCTCGACAGCGCTCAGGGTCAAAGACCGGTGCAACAGCCAATGCCACAACCTATGCCACAATTTAATCCGGCACCAATGCAACAGTTTAATTCTACTCCCTTCAGCAGTACTCAGGGTCAAGAACCTGTTCAGCCAATGCAAAACTTTAACCAACAGCCCTTCGACTCCGCTCAGGGTCGTGGACCAGTTCAACCAATGGAACAACCAGCACAATTCCAGCAGGCCCAAGCGCCTGTTCAGAGTCCTGTCCAAGGACAGCCAACAACTCTTCAGCAAAATGCTCCTTCGACTAACGCAGGACAAGCACCTGCTGATTGGCTTACCCCAAAAGTCTATAAAGGCTCCTCAATCTTATAATTTTAAAACCGAAATTTGAAATTTTTAATCAATTTTTAAATCTTAAATTTTTAAACATTTGAATTTGATTTCAAATTAAAAACTAAAAATTAAAAATTCGTTTATGCACGGCCATTGTCAAATTCAAGAAAAGCTGATATAATAAGACCAGTTTAATACAAGGAGAGCAAATTTATATGCCACTGTCACCAGTACAAAAAAAAGATATTATCAAAGAATTTCAGACTGTAGATGGAGACACCGGTAGTCCTGAAGTGCAAATTGCTCTTTTATCACACCGCATTGACGCACTTGTTGAGCATTTAAAACAACATGCACATGATATGCATTCAAGGCGTGGACTGCTTTCAATGATTGCAAAGAGACGACGTCTTATCAATTTCTTGGACAAGACAGATAAAACACGTGCTTCAGGAATTTTGAAAAAGATCGGATTGAAGAATTAAAGAAAGAAGTATATAATACTATTGTTCGAGTGATACAAGACTAACCAGCAAATCCGCACTGCTCGAAGAATAAAGAACGAAGTTGAAAGAAAATACTAAATGAAAGTAACCTCAAAAACAATTGATTTTAATGGCAGTTCTCTCACACTGGAAACAGGAAAATTTGCCCCACAGGCAACTGCAGCAATCATGGCAAAACATGGCGATACGGTAGTATTGGCTACGGTTGTCGAGGGTGGAAAAAGCGATTTGGATTATTTTCCTCTTTCTGTTGAATTCATAGAACATCTGTATGCCGGTGGAAAAATTAAAGGCAGTAGATGGGTAAAAAGAGAAGGTAGACCATCCGACAAAGCTGTCCTTACTGGTAGACTTATTGATAGATCTATTCGTCCTCTTTTTCCTAAAGCATTTAAAAATACCGTTCAGGTTATTGTGGAAGTTCTTTCTACAGATGGCGAACATGAGCCCGATATTCTCGCGCTGAATGCTGTTTCTGCTGCTGTGGCATTATCTAGAATTCCATGGAATGGTCCTATTGCTGCAGTGAGAATGGGTACCACCAAAAAAGCAGGAGACCTGGAATTAATTACCAACCCTACAACCGCAGAACTTGCTCTCTCCGATTTAGATTTAGTTGTTTCCCAGTCCAAAGATCTTTCTGTAATGATAGAGGCTGGGGCTTTGCAAGTTCCTGAAGATGTTGTTGCTAGTGCGGTTGTCAAAGCGCATGAAACCACCAGGAAAGTTCTCACGATGATAGAAGAATTGGTAAAAGAGGTTGGACAACCAAAATTAGAAGTTGCACAAGAGGCATCGCTCACCCTTGCAAAAGAAATGTTTGAGAAAGAATATAAAGAAGAAGTTGCAGGACTTATTACAAGTCGAGTGGAAAAAGACAATGATGGAGGTCTTACTGAAGAACTTTTGCAAAAGGTAGCAGAAGCGATGAAGGCGAAAAACTCTGATGCAGAAGTAGACAAGAAAGTTTTGGCAACAGCGCTTGATGCAGTTATGTATAAGATAATTCGGAAAGATATTGTAGAAAAACAACATCGGCCAGATGGCAGAAAAATGAATGAAATTAGACCACTTACTATAGAAGCTGGTGTTTTGCCGCGTACACATGGATCTGCGCTGTTCCAAAGAGGAATGACACAAGCACTTACTATTGTGACACTGGGTTCACCAAGAATGGGACAGCTTATCGAATCTGCAGAAGGTGAAGAGGATAAACGCTATATTCATCATTATGCAGGCCTACCATTCTCATTTGGCCAAGCAGGCAGAGTGGGAAGTCCAGGACGACGGGAAATTGGCCATGGCGCACTTGCAGAAAGGGCACTAAAAGCGGTTATTCCTGCACAAGAAGAATTTCCCTATACCATTTTGGTAGTCTCTGAAGTTTTGTCACAAAATGGGTCTAGCTCTATGGCATCCACCTGTGGTTCTACGCTCGCATTAATGGATGCGGGAGTCCCAATTAAAAAACCTGTTGCAGGAATTTCCATTGGTATGATGTCCTCTCCAGAGGAGAGTTCGAAGTACGAATTGCTTACAGATATCATAGGGTTGGAAGATTTTTCAGGCGATATGGATTTTAAAGTTGCAGGTACCGATAGCGGTATTACCGCAATCCAGCTTGATGTAAAAATCCCAGGCCTCACCGACGAACAAGTGGCAAAAATTTTGGACAGAGCAAAAGAAGCACGGCTTTTCATCTTGGAAAAAATGCTTGCCGTACTACCACAACCCCGTGCCAATCTTTCTGTATATGCACCAAAGATAGTTACCGTAAAAATTCCAGTTGATAAGATTGGTGAGCTTATTGGCCCAAGCGGTAAAAATATTAAAAACATTATTGCGACAACAGGTGCACAAGTAGATGTAGAAGATGACGGAACAGTGAGTATTACGGGTGTAGATGATGCAGGAGTACAGTCAGCATATGACTGGATAAGTGGCATGACAAAAGAAGTGGTTATGGGTGAAGAATTCGATGGAGAAGTAAAGCGAATTTTACCATTTGGTGCATTTGTAGAATTCTTACCTGGCAAGGAAGGTATGGTTCACGTGTCTAAGATGTCTACCCAATTTGTGAATAATCCCAACGATGTGGTAGAAGTTGGTAAAAAAGTACATGTACGGGTAGTAGAAATTGATGAGCAGGGAAGAATCAATCTCTCTATGCTTACCCCGGAAGAAGAACAGCAAGCAAAACAAAGTCGTGGTGGAGGAGATAGACCAGATTTCAATCGCGGCGGCGGGAGTTCTTTTGGCGGGAGATCCGAGCACCCTCTCAGCAGACAATTCCAAAGAGAACAACGTGGCAGCAGACCCACATATGGTAAAAGACCACCAAAAAGATACTAAATAAAATTTCTAAGTACTAATTTAATTAAGCCCCAAATCCAAATTCTCAAAAATTTTAGGTCAATTAGAGTAATTAGGTCAATTTTTAAGCACAGAATCTTAATAGTAATATTACGTGATATAATAAATTTAACTTATGATTTCAGATAACCTATCGTTCATCCCTCTTGGCGGTGTTGGTACAGTTACCAAAAATATGTACGTCTATGAATACCAAAACCAAATTCTTTTAGTGGATTGTGGACTGGGATTTGCAGACGAAACAATGCTTGGTGTAGATCTTTTATTGCCCGATATTTCCTATCTTCTCCAAGCAGTAAAATCAGGAAAAAGAATCATCGGTATGGGTATTTCTCACGGACATGAAGACCATATGGGTGGTCTTCCTTTTATTCTTCCACAACTCCCAGAATTTCCTATTTTTGGCACCCCATTTACTGCTGCTATGGCAAATAAAAAATTACAGGAATTTGGTATTATCAACAAAGTACAGCCCGTTGCATTTGGCGAGTCCAAGGAAATAAAATTAGGACCTTTTGCCCTGCATTTTATCCGGGTAACCCATTCTGTCCCCGATACCTCTCACATTTTTATTAAAACTCCTATTGGAAATTTTTATCATGGCAGTGATTATAAATTTGACAATACCCCTTTTGACAATCAAGCGAGTGATTTCGCGGGTATTCAAAAGGCAGGGGACGCAGGAGTGCTCGCGCTTATGACCGATTGTTTGGGAAGTGAGCGGGAAGGCATCACCCCTTCTGAGCAGGGTATGGAAAAGAATTTTCTTGAGGTGATGCAAAAAGCTACAGGAAAAGTTATTGTTACCACCTACTCTTCGCATATCAATCGTCTTAACCAAATAGTATGGGCAACAGAAAAAGCAGGCAGACGAATATGCTTTGTAGGGCGTTCACTTATTCATGCGATTGAAGTAGCAAAAATGGAAAAGAAAATTTTCATACCAAAAGGAATGGAAGCACAAATTGACGACCTCAAATTCATAAAGCCTAGTGGTCTTGTATTACTGGTTGCAGGAAGCCAGGGGCAGGAAAATTCTGCACTTACCAGGATTGTAGATGGTGTCCATAAAGATGTACAGCTTGCAAGTAACGACGTAGTCATTTTTTCTTCAGATACGATTCCAGGAAATGAAGTGTTGGTGAATAGTGTAATCGATGAAATAGCCCGGCAAGAAATTACCGTGTATTACAGTGGCATTAGTCATGATTTTCATGTATCCGGACATGCAAGCCAGGATGAAATGGTAAAGCTTCTTTCTCTTGTGAGGCCAAAATATATTGTCCCAATTTCGGGTAATTATCGCCATATGGCAGCATATAAAAGATTGGCAAAAAAACATGGATTTCCCAATAGCAATATTTTACTTGCACAAAACGGACAGGAATATCTTTTTAGCCAACAAGGATTACGTCCGGGGAAACGGTACCCCATAAAGACAGTGTACGTGGACCAAATAAGCGGGGAAGAAATAGAAGATTTTGTGCTTTTAGATAGACAGCGCTTGTCTACCGAGGGCATTGTGGTGATTATGGCAGAGGTGGATGAGGATACCGGGAAGCTTTTCCAGGATCCGGATATTATTGCACGGGGATTTTCTGCAGCAGATACGAATGCAGTGAGAAAAATTGTAAGCAGGTCTGTGCGAAATGCTTTTCAAAGAAATCAAAAGCAACTCAAAAATAGTGTCTTTATCAGAAAGCTTATTCGAGATATTGCGGAGCGGGAAATTTCCCAAAAGCTCAAGCGTAAACCCCTCATTCTCCCGGTAGTCGTAGAAATGTAATTCAGAAAACTCAGATAGAACTCAGATAAATTCAGTGGTTCTGTTAGTCAGAAGATTAGGATATTCAGCATTCCAGTTTATCAGTGCATCAGTTTTGTCAGGTATACTAGTATACCTGACACTCTATTACTGCGCCGTATTAGAGTTTGTCATTCTGGCTTGTCCAGAATCATTTATACTTTGTTATGATATACTCATTTTTATGAAAATAAGATTAGCAACAAGCATGGACATTCCTGAATTGACAGAACTCAAAAAACCTCAAAAGGAAGAATATAGAAAGAAATTTTATGAGAATCAAATAAACCGTTTAAAGGAAATGGAAAATGATGAGTCGATTTATCTTGTTGGTGAAATGAATAATAAGATTATTGCTCACCTGCTTCTTAAGCTTAAAGGAATACCATCAGAATCTGGTTACCCTAATATAAATGATCTATATGTAGCTGAGCAAGAAAGAAATAAGGGTTATGGATCAGAATTAATATCCAAAGCAGAAGAGATAGCAAGGGAAAAAGGGTATACTAAAATTAGTCTTGCCGTAAATCCAACGCTTAATCCAAAGGCGATGGCGTTATATGAACATGTGGGGTATGTAAAAACAAGCACAAAACCATATGTTGATGGAATTTATGATGGTGTGGAAGACTGGTGTATTGATATGGTTAAAAAATTAAGCTGAAGTTTACTGAAAAGATAAAATAGCCACTCCCACTACCGTGAGAAAAATTCCCAGGATTTTCAAAAATGTCATCTGGTCTTTCAAAAAAATTGTAGAAAGGACGATTGCCACAACAACGTATCCTGTTGAAACAGGCGCAGCAATACTTACCGGAAGTCTGGAGACAGCCAAGACATACACAAAGGAACCCAGCGCAAATAAAAGTCCCACCAAAAGAGACAATGGTGCGCTAAATATAGGAATATTCAGATTTTTCTGTGCAAAAAGAAGCGCTGGTACTGAGATAACAAACATGCCAATTGCCGTTATCACTTCCAATTGGAAAGGGGTCACCTTATTCATGACAAATTTTTGTAAAAATGAACCCACCCCTACAGCGAAAATGTAAAATACCAAAAAGAAGATTCCAAGAAGTTTATTCATATGTTTAGTATAGCAAAAATGAATCTGAATTTTTATTTGCCTTTTGCTTCAAAATGACGCTATAATAATTCTATGGCTCGCCGTCGGAAAAAACTAAAAATTAAGCTTCGAAAAGAAACCGTCTACACTATCTTTGCCTTAGGATTTCTGGTTGCAGGACT
>JANWIQ010000016.1 GCA_025449795.1 Minisyncoccota bacterium | reverse complement strand
GCCCCATGACAAGGGATATTTGCTTCAGAAACGAATTTTTTCTTTCAAAAGGAGTATATCCTAGTACAGATACTTTTCCGCTACTTGGGTACAAAAGACCAGAAAGAGTTTTGAGTGTTGTTGTCTTACCGGCACCATTTGGACCAATAAAACCAATTAATTCTCCTTCTTGTATTTCAAATGAAATGTCGTCGACTGCTTTAACTACTTCATATTCCCTATGAAATAGGGATTTCAATGAACCAGCTAGCCCTGGTTCTTTTTTGTAGACTTTATAGTGTTTTGATAAATGATTAACGGAAATAATAGGCATGTCTCTATTATAACAAAAAGCCCCCTGAATAAAATAAGGAGGCTCTTTGGAACCCTTCGACAAGCTCAGGGTAAAACTATCGAACAACTTTTTTTAGGGTTTTGCCTGGGGTAAATCCAGGAGCTTTTCGTGCAGCGATAGTAATCTTTGCACCAGTCTTTGGATTTCTTCCAGGCCTAGCTGCTCTTTTTCGGACGGAGAAAGTTCCAAAACCAGTTATGACTACTTTCTCACCTCTTTTGAGAGAATCTCGGACTGAATTTAAAAATGCTTGTACAGCATCTCTAGATGCTTTATTGGTAAGATTTGCTTTTTTTGCAATTACTTCAATTAAATCTCTTTTGGTCATAGTGTCACCTCCCTTCGCCCCGCGTAGCTTTAGCGTAGTGGGGTTCTTATCCTTAACTAATTTCAAATCTAACAATTAGAGTTCTAAATTGGCTACAGAGCGGCAGGCCTCCTATTAGGATAATGCGTTTAGATTGTCTATACAATACAATTTAAAGAATTACTTTGTCAACGGAACAAAGTGTATCAATTTGCATTGCAATGCAAATAATTTTCAATTCTCAATTATCAATAGAGTTTTTATGCATTGGTCCTGAAGGCAGGAGGCTTTTGTTTTTCAAGAGCTTTGGACTTTGCTCGTGATAGGACTATTCAATACAGACAAATAAACCGGTGAGCAAAGTACATTGAGTGAGCCCCTAGCGAACCTCTCCTTGAAAAATCGAAAGACTGCTGACTGAAGAAAATAAGATTGCTTCGTTTTACTCGCAATGACGAGGATTGGATTTTTACGCAGCGAGGGTTTCTCCTACTACCGCGCGGAATTCTCGAATGGCAGTAACTTTTACTTCCCCAGGAATTGCAAGTCTTTGGGAAATATCATCGCGTAACTTCTTTGCAATTATTGTGGTCTGCGCATCATCCAAAATACCGGGATTGATAATAACTCGCAACTCCCGTCCTGCTTCAAATGCATACGCATCTTCAACGCCCTCATAACTTTTTGCCATATCTTCCATTTCTTTTAAGCGTTTTGCATAATTTTCTACATCTTCATAGCGTGCACCCGGCCTGCCACCTGAAACCTGGTCTGCGATATGCACGAGCACAGATTCTACAGAAGAAAATGGCTTATCTTCATGGTGCTCTGCAACACAATTAATAATTGCCTCCGGCATGTTATAGCGTTTTAAAAGTTCTACGCCCAACTTCACGTGACTTCCTTCACCTTCTACAACTTTCCCAATATCATGGAAGAGCGCACCCAATTTCGCCACATTCACATCTGCACCAACTTCAGAAGCAAGAGCCGTCGCAATTTTGGTAACTTCCAGAGAATGGGTAACTAAATTCTGTCCATAGGAAGTGCGGAATTTAAACCGTCCCAGCATCTTCAGAAGATCAACGGGTAAATTAAATACGCTCACTTCGTGTGCAAGATTTTCTCCCTCCTGCAACATAACTTTCTCTACTTCCTGTTTTGTCTGCGCCACAACTTCTTCAATTCTAAATGGCTGAATACGCGTATCTTTAAGAAGTACTTCCAGTGCCCGTCTTGCAATTTCCCGTCTTACACTATCAAAGGAAGATAACCGGATAATTCCTTCTTCATCCAAATCAATATCAACTCCTGTTGCTTGCTCAAAAGCACGAATATTTCTCCCTTCTTTTCCAATAATGCGGCCTTTCATTTCTTCATCCGAAACCCGCACAATAGAGACGGTAAATTCCGCAACATAATTAATTGCTCCGTGCCGCATTGCCTCTACAAGTACTTCCTGTGCCTTTTTATCTGCGGTACGCTTTGCCTCTTCTTCGGACTGCCGAATGAATTTTGCCACAGAAGCTGCTTCCGATTTTTCAGTTTCTTCAAGGAGTGCTTTCTTCGCTTCTTCTTGTGAGAGGTGAGCTACTTTTTGGAGCTTTTCACGATATTCTTCTTTTTCTTTATCTAATTTTTCTTTTTCCGCTTCAAGCTTTTCTTGTTTTTCAAGTAATTTTTTTTCTACATCTAGTGCATCATTTGCCATTGTATTTCATTATACTATTTCCCGAATACTTCTTCAATTGCCTTTTTAATATCGTCCAGATTGAAGCCTCGACGAGCAAGAAGACTTCCAGCCTTCATAAAACGCTCCTGCCTTTCCATAGGCTCAAATTTTTTCCTTTTTCTCTCAAGAATCTCTTTGGCCAAGGCTAATTCGTCTCTTTTGCTTGCTTCTTTACTCTTCATTCCTTGTGCAAGTCTTTCTAAAATCTCTTCACTTATGCCTTTTTGTTTTAGCTCAAGCTTAATAAGACGCCATCCTTTTGGCTTAAAGTCGGTTCGAGAACGGACCCACATTCTTGCAAATTCTTCGTCATTAAGGAATTTTTGTTCTTTTAATTTATGAATAACAAGATCTACCATTTGATTTATATTATCATCCTGCCCATTCTGCCCTGAGCTCATGGTCGAAGGACTTGTCCAGGATCCATCCTTGATTCTGGATGCACTTCGTTTACCAGAATGACGAGAAAGATAGTCTCGCATTTCTTTTTCCGAGCGAGGACGGATGGTGAGATATCTCAAGGCTAGTAAATAGTAGCTATTAAACTCCATTAGGCAAGAGCGGGTTCTATTTCTTCTTTTTCTTCAGTATCTTCCATGCCAACAGCCATTGGCGTACGAGTTTTACTCAGCGCCAAAATTTCATTTACAATTTTCTTTTCCATATCTTTATTTTCTTTCAGCGTGTCCACTGCTGCCGCACGACCTTGCCCAAGCATGGTTTCGCCATAGCGAAGGAAAGCGCCAGATTTACTAATAACTCCCAGCTCTATACCAACATCTAAAATGCCTCCCTCTCGTGAAATACCATTGGCATAAACTTCAAATTCTGCAACTCGAAAAGGGGTAGCAATTTTATTTTTGACAATTTTTGCCCTATGCCTGCTGCCAACTGGCTTGTCCCCATCTTTAAGAGTTTCGATTTTTCTCACATCTATGCGTACAGATGAATAAAATTTAAGGGCAAGTCCGCCGGTAGTTGTCTCCGGATTACCAAACATCACACCAATTTTTTGTCTTAATTGGTTAGTAAAAATAACAACGGTCTTTGATTTGGAGATTACTGCGGTAAGTTTTCGAAGCGCTTGGGACATAAGACGCGCCTGAAGTCCTACCATTGCATCTCCCATTTCTCCTTCAATTTCTGCACGTGGCACAAGCGCAGCAACAGAATCAATAACCAATACATCAATCCCACCGCTTCGTACCAGACTTTCTGTAATTTCCAGCGCTTGTTCACCGGTATCTGGCTGGGAAATAAGCAACTCATCCAGCTTTACCCCAACTTGCTCTGCCCACAATGGATCAAGTGCATGCTCTGCGTCAATAAATGCTGCAACGCCACCATGCTTTTGGGCTTGGGCTATTACGGAAAGACAAATAGTGGTTTTTCCAGATGCCTCAGGTCCATAAATTTCGATGATCCTTCCTCGAGGTAAGCCTCCTGCACCAAGTGCAATATCCACTGGAAGAGATCCTGTAGAAATAACAGAAATATCTAATTTTTGCGCTGCCTCACCAAAACGCATAATGGAACCGCGGCCGTATTGTTTTTCAATTTGATCCATTGCCATGCGGACGGCGTCCATTTTATGTTGTTGGTCTGCATCTGCTTGAGGCATTGCTTTTGGGGTACTATTTTTAGCCATAAACTTAACTTATAATAGCAACTATGCACTAAAATACAATAGTACAAAGTATATCAAAATTATTTACGAATGGCTATCTGAGGAGGAGTGTCGGGGATCAGGGAATCGAACCCTGGTCGCACGACCCCCAGCCGCGCATTCTACCATTAAACCAATCCCCGAGTAAATGTATTTTATCACGTTGGTTTGAACTATACCAGAAGACTAGGCCAACTTGAACTCTTACTCAAATCCTTCTATACTAATTTCGTGAAGATAACGAAATATAGCCATTCATGTCTTCTTGTTGAGGAAAATGGAAAAACAGCACTCATAGATCCCGGTAATTGGAGTGAAGGAATTTTGCCAATAGCATCATTGCCAAAATTAGACTACATTCTAGTCACGCACGACCACATGGACCATTTCTCTTTGCCAATAATTAAACAGCTTGTTGCAAAAAATCCTGGCATAAAAATCATTAGTACTGCTTCTGTTGTTGAGCAACTCAAAAAAGAAGGCATACAAGCAACCACACAGGGAGATGAAAATGTAACAGTAGCAATGGTCCCTCATGAAAAAATGTGGGGAGTACCAAAAATGTCAGATAATATTATGGTAACCGTCTTTGGAAGACTGGCACACCCCGGAGATTCCCACACTTTTTCTACTAATGCCGAAATCCTCGCTCTCCCCGTTGCGGCTCCATGGGGGAGCACTGCGCGGGCTGTAGAAATCGCAGAAGAGCTACATCCAAAAGTAGTTATTCCAATCCATGACTTTATGCTAAAAGATGAGTCCAGAAAAATGTCATATCAGTGGATAGCAGGATATCTAGCTTCTAAACGAATTGACTTTAAATCTATAGAAAATGGGGAAACAATAGAAGTATAATTCTAAAGACTTACAAAGTAGGTAATGTGCGCTTTTGCCTGTAACTGTTGGATAAGAGACTGGGCTTGTGAAGAAAGTTTTTGCTGTTGTAGTTGTTGTCTTACCTGTGCTTTAACTTGTGCATCTGACTCACCAGTTGGAAGTGTGCTCTGATTTTTACTAATATAATCACTTATCTCTGCATCACTTACTTTAATTTTGTCTGCAAGCATTTTTTGCACCAATGCCTGAAGACGAAGTTGTTGCATAAAGCTATCTTTTGATAATCCTTGTGCTGCAAGTGCACTATCGAGCGTCTGTCCTTGAAGGGCAAGTTGGCTTTGGATATTTTTAACTTGGGTATCTAAGTCTGATTGGCTTACCGTTATATGACGTCTTGCTGCCTCTTCATTAAGAAGTGATTGGGTTACTAAAGAACTCATTACCTGTTTTCCTGCTTGTGCTTCCAACTGTTGCTGGTATTGCATGCGGGAAATTGGCTGACCATTTACCAACGCTACAACAAAAAGATTCTTAAAAAGAAAGGCGAGAAGAAGAAGCACAACAACAATAAGAGGAATATATACTTTTGGTTTTTTAATATTTTCTTGCACACGTGCTGTTGCTAATTTTGCTCTTTCTTGTACAGACGCTCTTGGAGCCACCGATGATGCTTTGGCTACATGTGTAGTTTTTCTTGCAGTCGTTGTCTTCTTGGTGGTTTTCTTTGCTCGTACTGAACTTGCTGAATGTGCTCTTGGCATAACAGAAAAAATTATAACAGTCCTATAAAGGGAATACAATAGGGGAAAATAAGATAAATTGAATATGATATAATTTTGTGGATGGATCTTAAAAAACTTATTAGGGATTATCTTCAAGAAGCACGTTTGCTGCAAGTTGCTACAGCAAAAGAAAACCAACCATGGGTCTGTAATGTATATTTTGCTTTTGATGAAGACCTCAACCTATATTGGATTTCTACTCCCCAACGACGCCATTCTCAAGAAATAGAACAAAATGAAAAAGTTGCAGGGACAATTGTTTTACCACATACCCCGGGGGATGATGTTCGCGGTGTTCAACTTCAAGGAAT
>JANWIQ010000015.1 GCA_025449795.1 Minisyncoccota bacterium | reverse complement strand
ATTACACATTCACCCCCCTATTTTCCTTTGCTGCTGCCAACGCCTGACGTAAAAATTCTTTACTCCATGCATAGACACTCTGCTCTTCCAGGGTAGCTGCCATGCGCATAATGCGTTCTTTACGTTCATTTTGGTCCATCGAGAGTCCTTGCGCGATTGCGTCTGCGGTCTCTTCAGTATCATAGGCATTGACAATAAGCGCGGAAGTGAGGTCTGTTGCCGATCCTGCAAATTGGGAAAGGACAAGCGCGCCGGGATTTGTGGTAGTGGACGACGCGATGACAAATTCTTTTGAAACCAAATTCATTCCGTCATCAAGTGGCGTTACCAGGCATACTGCTGCATGTGTATACAGGCTAATCAGTTCTTGTCTTGAAAAAACTCCCGGTAATAAATGCACAGGTTTCCACTGCTTGGTACCAAATCTTTTATTTATCTCTCGTGCTTTTTCCCGTACTGTTTTTTTTAGCATCTGATACGAGGGGATGTTCTCACGAGATAAAGCTAAAAATCCCACATAGCTGACGTTACCTAAAAATCTAGGGTACTTTTCTAAAAATCGCTCCAGTGCGGTAAGCCGCATGGTCAAGCCCTTCGTGTAGTCAAGCCTGTCCACGCCCAGAATTACTTTTGTGTTATTGAAAAAGTCTTCATGGGGTATTTTTTCTTTTTCTACGCGAAAAATACTTTTGATAAAATGGGTCAGCAGACCACTGTCCTCAGGGGTAGAAAGTGACTTGATCACATCAGTGTCGATTCCCATAGGCAAACTTTTGACAACGGTTGCGTGGTTGCCAAAGTGTACTGTTTTTTTCTCCTCATCAATGCGCACTGCAAGTTCACGTCTGAGCGTAGAAAAAAAATTACGCACGTGGTAATCCCTATGGAACGCTAAAAAGTCACATTGCAAAAGACTTTGTAGTATTTCTTTTTTCTGGGGAAGAATGCGAAACACTTCCCATGTAGGCCAGGGAATATGCCAAAAAAGAGAAATAATTGTTTCCGGTGTTTTTTTAAGAAAAGAAGGAACCAGGCTTAGCTGGTAGTCGTTAATAAAATAAACTTTTGCTGCTTTTTCTGCTCCATTGTATGGTGTAGTTTCCAGCGCATGGGCAAATTCGCTGTTAACTTTTTTATACTTTTCATACCAGATATTGCTAAAAATAGGTGTTTCAAACGCGACATGACATAAAGGCCAGAGGGTTTGGTTGGAAAATCCATTATAATAGCCGTCCAGGTCTTCTTGCGGAAGGAAAATACGCCTCAGTGTATAAGGATCTTTATGGTTTACCGTAATAATGCCATTTTTGTCCAGTATCTCCTTATCTTCTATTGTTTTTCCCCGGGAAATAAATACCGCGTTTCCGGCCCGAGCTACCGGCTCCAATGCTACAGATACACCGCCTGCAGCAACCTGGGTAGTCATAGTGCCTTTGACACGCTTGTTAAGAAAAGGCTGGGCATCTGCAGCAATATATAAATGATACTTTTGGTCCAGTAAAAAGTCTTTCAAGTCAAAATATGATGTCATAGTTAGTATTTTGTTATATTAAATAGTATATTGATATTTTCTTTGGGTCCTGCCAACCGCAACTTTTCCCTTCGGTACACTCAGGGCAAGCGAGTGCTTGCGACCCTTTTTATCCTGAGCAAAGTCGAAGGAGAAAAACTCGCGGTTGGCACCCCTAGGTATACATAACAATAAAACAATGTAGCAATTTAACCATGGATACTTGTTTGTCTTTTGTAATATTCCGGCCAGTTTTGTATGACTGTTTTGTATGCTTCTAGGTATCCTTCCACCATTTTTTCTGTAGTGAAATGCTCTTCAACAAATGCCCGGCAGTCTTGTCGGCGCAGAGTATCTATTTTTCCCATTGCTGCGACCATCTCCTCGACATTTTCTACCAAAAATCCTGTTTTTCCCTCCTGCACTACTTCGGGGCTCGCACCCCTTTTGTAGGCAATAACCGGCGTGCCGGTAGCCTGTGCTTCTATCATCACCAGGCCAAAAGGTTCTTCCCATTGGATAGGATTTAAAAGGGCTTTTGCTTTCCCCAAAAGTTGGGCTTTTTGTGGAAGGCCGACTGACTGGTACAACAAAATTTGTTGATTATCAATAAGGGGGGCAATTTCCTCTTCAAAATACTGGAGATGTTGTGGGATACCTTTATCAATAACGCCCAAAATATATAATGTTACTTTTGCTTTTTTGGCCGCAAGAATTGCTTCCTTTGTCCCTTTTATGGGCATTATTTTCCCCAACCACACAAAATATTCCTGTGTGGTGGCAGAAAAAGGATATTTCGATAGATTAACAGCGTTATAGATATTTCCAATAAAATGTATCCATGAAACTTGTTGGCTTTTGGAAATTGAAGAGTAGGGAAGATGGGGATAGGCAGAGAGCACCGTATATCGGTCCAGGTGATATTTTTTATCGGGTAAGCGGAAATGGGTTGTGAAAAGCGTTGGGGTATTTGTGTATACAGAAAATGGTAAAGCAACATAATCCTGCGCTTTATTCAAATGTACATGTATGAGGTCAAAGTCTTTTGCACGGTTAAAAATTTGGGTAAAGTGATGAAGGGTGTAGGAAGTATTTTCCCAAGGAATATGCATATCCCGAAGGGGAAGAGGAATGGTGGGGATGATTTTTGCATTGAGCTTGGCAGTTGCTGGGCCAAAAAAGCTGACGTCATGCCCTTTTTTAGTTAGTCCATTCACCAAATTGGCAATCACGCTTTCTGTCCCACCATAATTTGTTGGTGGAGTATTGAGCCAAAGAGTACCGGCAATTCCAATTCTCATAAAGCAATTGTATTTTTTCTCCTCGTGCATCCCATGAGAATAATGTAGTAAGATGGAAAGAGGCAGGGAAATACTACCAATACTACTAATGTCAAATACTACCAATGCCTCAAATCTGCAATTCAAAAGACGTATGGAAAGTATTTTGAAAGAGAATTTAGAGATTATTGCTATCATAAGCAGTATCATTAACAAAACACGAAGTAATTAATTGAAATATTTGTAGTATTGGTATTTATTTGTAGTATTGGTATTATTTGTATATGTCAGATTATTCTTTTCTCCATGATTCTCTTGCCAAGTTGTGGGTTATTATGGCTCCCCGAAGACAAAAACGCCCTAATATTGCCCATGCCACAGAGCCGGCTATCTGTCCATTTTGTGTAGGACAAGAAGGACAGGAAGAAGAATTATATAGAATCGGTGGAGAGCCAAATGATGCAAATTGGCAAGTGCGAGTGCTCGCGAATAAATATCCGTTTGCCCCCTATCACGAAGTCATTATCCATTCCCCGGACCACCACAAAAATATTGATGAGTTGCCGATAGAAAACGTGCAGCTTCTTCTGCAAGCATATAAAGCACGATTTCTTGCTCACCAGGGGCAGGGAAACGTGTATATTTTCAATAACCATGGTATTGAAGGAGGGGAGAGTTTGCCACACCCCCATACCCAGTTGGTGGTAATTCCGCAAGATGTGAGTACACAAATTCCCGCTCTCGAAGCGATTCCCGACATGCGTTATGACACAGATTTTTTCTCTATTTTCTGTCCAGATGTTTTGCAATGGCCGGATGAAGTATGGATAGCCCCCCGAAAGAGTGGGGAAGGATCTATGACCCTGAGCGGAGTCGAAGGGTTTGGCAGTATCACCGAGGCAGAGTTGTCGGATTTTGCCGTTGCTTTGCAGCGGGTGATCCAGCTCATGGACCTTCGTCACGGACATGAATTTCCATTTAATTTTTATATTTCCCCCGAAAAAAATTGGTATCTTCGCCTTATTCCCAGACTCAAAAGACTTGGTGGCTTTGAGCTGGGGACAAATGTCTTTGTAAATACCCAGGACCCCAAAGAAACCATAGCCTTTATTAAAGAGCATTTTGCAAATCCGGATGTAGAGAAGATCCAAAGAGAAAATAGAGCCACTTACGCTACGGAGGTGTAGAAAATGTTAAAACTTAAATGTTACATCGCAAATCTACAGCTACAAATATAAAATCTCCTGATGTGAAGATAAGAGCTTATAAATTTTCTCTTGATGTTATTAAAATTGTTAATCAGCTTTCAGAGAAGAGAGCATTTTGGTCAATTGGTGATCAACTCTTGCGATCCGCAACATCGAGCTGAGTGATTCGTACATTGATCTAAAACCAAAATGCGAGATTCTACTAGCTGAAGCCTCGGAAATTTGTAATATGCTTGGATCAAGTGTTCTAACGCTAAAAGGGAAGAAATAGTTTTGAGATTAAAATTTGTCTTTTTGAGGTTTGCAATTTGAGCTTTGAGATTTACAGAAAACTGTTTACACAGTTTTCTGTTGCATGCCAAGAAGCCAGAGGACTGCTTCTTTTTTATATCTGCGGTCTCCTCGGGAATTAATGCGGATAGCTGGTAATTTACCTCTTTTTCCCCAGCGTTTTATCGTAAGTGGACTAACGCGCAAAACATTTGCAACTTCCTTTACCGTAAGAAGATCTGGAAGGTTATTGATTGATAGTAATTGATCAGGCATAGGCTCAAGACGTACTCTTTCGTAATCAATATAGTGATTACCTATATACAAAATAACAAACTAGTACCATAGATGTCAAGAGGGAATTATGGACTATTGTCTTGGTTTCAGAGAGAAGACTTGCTCAGTTATATTTTTTTCGAAAATATCTTTCTTGATGCTATGGGAAAGAAGAGAAAACCTCTTATCTTTTCCGCTTGCAAAATGGCTATAGAATTCTCTTCCTGCTCCTCTGAGAGTTGATTCATCAAGCTGCATTTCTCTTCCAAAAAGAAAGTAGGTGTTATTTGGAGTTGTTACGCTAATTCCTCCGGGTGCAAATGCAGCCATCACCAAATTTTCTTCTTGCATTTCCAAAAGTGCAGGTCTTTCAATACCCATTGGTTTTACAACTTGATACGGATTCGCAAGTAGCATTTCGTAGGATCTTCCTGTAAGATCTTTGAGGATATCTCCAATAACCCTTAGCACGTATTGCGCTTCTTCTGTGGGCGCAGGAAGTCCTGCTTGGCGTTCTTCAACTCTTTGTTTCAAACGGCCAAAAAATGCCAAGGCGCCAGATTGGTCAAATCCTCGTGGCGCAGGTAATCCAAATGCCATATGTTCACTGCTTCGACCCATAGGAGGCATTCTAATGGTAAAAGGAAAAGGAATAGTAAGAAAAGGGAAAGGAAAAGGTAAGTACGTATTCTTTTGTCTTCAATCCCGATTAAATTTGGACAATATAGTGCCCATATACAAAATAATTAACTAGCACCATACGTGTCAAGTGGGAAGATGATAGAAATAGATATTTCACCAGGAGTAGAGGATATTAAAAATGAAAGGTATCAATGCAGAGCAGACCAAACAGAGGAGTATTTGGGAGTTCGGTACCAACAAAATAGGTAGACTCTACTTTGACAAGACAGAGGTTAGCGTATCTATGCTGTAGCATAATAAGATGGCAGAAGAAACTCAGTTGGATCCATTTCGCCGTTTATTTTGCAAGATTGCTAATTGTGTGAGGGCAAATAATCCACCGTACATAATTGTAAGAAAAGGATGCACCATACTGAGAACACTTAAAACTAAGGCAACAGCCTGACCTGCAGCAAGAACGTTGAGTGCCTCCGTGCTTGGTGGTGTAAACCGATGCTCTCTCCTTGCACTCTCGGAGGCTGGGGGATATGGAGGTCTGACTATACCTTTTCCTTCTTGAAAAATACTAAGCGTTTCTTTTGGAGCTGCCATACGTGGCCAGATTGTACCGCAGTCCTATAATACTTGTCAAGATAGCAAAATTT
>JANWIQ010000014.1 GCA_025449795.1 Minisyncoccota bacterium | reverse complement strand
ATAGTAAAATCTTAGCTATTTGTCAATACTATAGGTATATTATAGGCATGCAAGTAAGGTGGGATATTGCCACTATAAGGCAGATATTATGCCATAATGTACTTGGCCCCTTTGGTAACACCTGACTTACGTATGAGTCCTGCCTTCAGAAGCGCTTTGATATCCAAGAGTACCGCATCTTCACTTATCATAGGAAAAAGGTTTTTAAATGCCTGATTTTGCAAATACCCCATCTTTCGCACATATTCCACTATTTTCATTTGCCGCTCAGTAAGCATAAGGGGCTTACCACCTAATTTCTCCCGTATGGGCAGGTCTGCCGATACCTGTTCTACCCGCTCTTTGACTTTCGATAATTCAACAGACAATCCTTCGGTAAAATATTCAAGCCACATCGTAAGCTCTCCATTCTGCTTTTCTACACTTTGGAGACTTTCATAATATCTGCCGGCATCGGAGTCAAAATATTCTTCCAGCGAAAAGAATTTTCGTATGTCGTATCCCGCCAAAAAAAGTATCAGTGTGGAAAGTGCCCGCGCAACACGCCCATTGCCATCGATAAAAGGGTGAATTCTCACAAATTCATAATGAACAATTCCTGATTTCAATACTGGATGAATATCATTACTCTCTGGGCTTTGTATAAATGCCATAAGATCAGCAATTTGGTAGCCTACGGCAACTGCTTGGGGCGGACGAAATACCACCTCCGCGGTCTGGCTATTTTTAATGACCACTTGCGTCTTACGATATGCGCCAGCTGTTTCTTCGGGAAGAATTTTATGGACAGTCATTTTATGCAATTGTCGTATTAATGTTTCATCAATCCCTACTTCTGTATTCCTAACACCTAATTCTTCTATATACTCAATCACCTTTCTATAGTTAATGACTTCCTGGATATCCCGCTCGCGCGCGATCACCTGCTGTCCCATCACCACTTTTTCCGCCTGGGACAAATCCAATTCATTTCCTTCAATATGTGTCCCATAATGGACCATTCTCACCAGTGCTTCATTCTGGAATTTTTTTTCGTAGTAGGGCAGGAGCGGCGCATGGTCGATTATTTCTTTACATGCTTCAATCGTCCCAATGTATTTAAGGATTTTATTGCTAATCGTATATACTGGAGCATACATAATTCAAATGTCAAATCTCAAATTGCAAATGTACATCTAGCATATACAATCTTTAAGATCTACGTTGTAGTTTTGAGATTTGCGTTTTGCGATTTAAGCTTTCTCGCGTTATAATAATAGCACAAATGCCAAAAACACCACAAAAAACCGGGCGTCTTCATTCGGTAAAGAAATTTCCTCTTGCGGTAATCACCCAAATGCTCTCTCTTGCAACGAGCGGCTTTGGACTTGTGGCAGCACTTGCGTGGAATAGTGTGATCCAGGAATTTGTGAATGGCTATGTGAAGAAATGGTTGCCAAATGGCAGCGGCATTGTCTCACTTCTTCTCTATGCAATAGCAGTAACCGTGCTTGCAGTCCTTATTACGCTCCAACTCACCCGGATTAAAGAAAGAGTAGAGAGATAAATCTTTCAAATTCCAAGATACAATCAACAAAAAGCAAATAAACTCCAATTTTCAAAAATACAATTACAAATTGCGTGCTGTTTGATAATTGGGATTTGTGATTTATTTGTTACTTGTGATTTGGTTATTGGAATTTACTGATGAAGTAATTCCTTCATCACGTGTGGTATTTCTTTTGCTAGATCGCTTGCGTTAAAGTACATTCCCTGCTTTTCATACAAGCTTTCTCCTGCTTTTTTATTGATATAGCTCCCACATTTCGCCGCCAAAAATAAGTCATTCTTACAAGACAGCGCAGCAATAATCCCTGACAGTACATCCCCTGTCCCGCCTCTGGTCATGCCAGGATTCCCGCCTTCTACCAAAACGCATGCAGTTGGGCTGGCAACGGTATCTGTATGGCGCTTGAGGACAATAATGCAATTGTGTCTTGCTGCCATATCCGCCACATTACTGGAAAGCGGATCGAGTGCAAAAAGCCTCTCAAACTCGCCAATATGAGGAGTAAGCACTACATTTCCCCTCAAGGGCTTGAGCCACTCCAATTCCAGCATTTGCAAAGCCCCTGCATCAATAATCCACTTTTTATGAGGATATTTATTGAGCAAGTACTTAGTGAGGTAATATGTCTGCTCTCCTTCATTTTCGATCTCATCAATTTCTTCAATTTTATTTATCCTTGATCCTTTATCCTTGATCCTTTCGTCAGAACGCACGAGCCCTGTCCCCAACAGTATTGCATCGCTTTCTTCGATATAATCCTCTACATTTTCTCGCCTTACCACAATGCCACTTCTCCACTCTTCTTTTGCTTTCTGGACTATCTCATTATTTTCGGGCACTGAGGAGTAAAAGACCATGTCCACAATACGGGAAGCGACTTCCAGGGGCCAAAGAGAGGCTGCATGGAAAAGGCGTGACCCGCCAATAAGGAGTAATTTTCCATTCTGCCCTTTGTGGGAAGTCTCCGCGGGGACATACAATTTTTTCAATTCTTCCGGATTAAACTTTTTAATATCCATACAGCATCATGTCCAATATACCAATATATTGGACACTATCTCCCATTATTAAATCCATCAAGTAATTTCATTCTAGCTTTCATATTTGTCTTTGACTTAATCACAGTGCTGATTATTTCTTCTATATGTGACCACAATTCCTGTAACTCTGATTTTTCTAACTGTTTTTCTACTTGTCTTCTAAAACGGTCCCCTTTTGTAGCAAATATTTCCCGGTACCATCGAATGGTTTCCCTACTCATGGAAAGCGTTGCGTGGATGTGCTCTGTCCCAAAATTTTTGAGGAGCATCATATAGAGAAGCAGTCTTTTCGCTAACATTGTCTTTTCTTCCTTTGTTAAAAATTCATCCAGAAAACCTTCTATATCTTCTTTATTCGTAAGAGATGCTACGAGGGAATGAAGTTGCTCATCAAGTTTTTGCTGTAAATCAGGATTAATTGTTTTTTTTGATACTCTCCCCATACATTGACTAATATACCAATATATTGGACATTGTACAAGCTTTAACTTAGCTTTTGATGCTTAAGTTCTATGAGGGTAAACTTTTTAAGTTTTGCGTCTGGAATAAATTCTTTATGGGTGGTGGTGACGATTACCTGCATCCCGATAATTTTTTCTAGTACAAGCTGTATATGCGCACTATCCAGCTCAGAAAAAATATCATCCAACACGAGTAATGGCTTTTCTCCCAACTTTTCTGTCATAAATTGTATTTGCAAAAGTTTTAGCTGTAACACCACAAGCCGCTGTTGTCCCCGTGAGCCAAACACCCGTACATTCCTTTTTTCGCCTTGGATTTTGGGAAGCTCTATATAAAAATCGTCCCGATGGGGACCAACCAACGTAACCCCAGCACTTGTCTCTGCATCCTTGTATTGCAAAAGTCTTTCTGAGGAAATTTTGCTGTGGTCGTAGATAATAGAAAAGTCTATGATTTCTTTTTTTTGTGCATTGAGCCAGTCAATAAAGGCTTCCCGCTGCCTGGTAAGTAGTTGCCCATGGGAAATAATAAGCTCATCCCAATAGGTAAATTGCTCATTATATACATTTCTTGCATTAACCGCGTTTGACGCGGCATCTTTTGCCCTTCCCAAAAGCGCATTTCTCTGCCGAAGTGCACGTTCGTAGAAGAGCAAACTTGCGACATATTCCCTATCCACTTGTTCTAATACTTCATTGAGAAAATTCCGTCGTACCGATGGGCCATCAATAATAATATCCAACTCTTCAGGCCGAAAAAGAACCAGCGGCAAATGGCCCAAAAAATTGGTGCGGGATTTTGCCACATCATTTACCAAATACTTTTTCCCAAACCTGCCATTATTGTACTGAGGAGTCATAAGCACTACCTCTAAAGTAGTTTTCTCATCATTGTCATTCCCGCGAAGGTGGGAATCCAAGTCTTCCTCTGGATCCCCGATCAGGCCCTTCGGCAGTGAGCTCAGGGCCGAACTGTCGGGGATGACAGGTTGGGTAACCTGCCCCTTGATTCTTCCTATTTCTTTTCCAAAATGAATAAGGCTGCTATCTATAGAACCTTTTGATGATTTTCCTGCCGACAGGAGATAGATTGCATCTGCTAAATTGGTCTTCCCTGCAGTATTAGGACCAATAATGACAGTAATATCGGCACTAAAAATAAAATTTGCTTGACTGTAGCTTCTGAAATTCTGTAATACAAGGTGTTTTAGTAACATACTTTCAAATACCAAATTACAATACACAAATCACAAATAAATAACAATATTCAAATCTCAATTGTTTTAGTTTAGGATTTGGAATTTATTTGGAGCTTGGAAATTGGGGCTTGGGGTTTGGCACTACTCGATGGTAGTTCCTAAAAAAGGCTTGCCTTCCAGGGCTTTGCCTACATTGTCAAAATCATTTCCATTGAGCACCAACACTTTTACTCCCAGTTCCTGTGCTTTTTTGGATGCAATTGGGTCAAATGGTGCATTCATGCCTGGATGCCATTCATTCCCTACAAGCGCACGGAATTGGTCCCAGCTCATTTTGTCTATTGGAGTTGCTTTAGGGTCTTGTCTGGGATCTTGTGTGAATACTTGTTGGATGTTGGAGAGGTTGAGGACGGTGTGGACATCGTAGTCTTCGCAAAGCATGACGGCGCAGAAATCTGTGCTCCATCCGGGCTTCCATCCGGAGGCAACGACGACTGGCTCTACTGCCTTTCGGATAATTTCGTAATGCTCAATAATGTGGGGATGGGCAATATCATGGAAGATAGTGCGGATGAGGTGGGCATTCATGCGGGTGGAATGGATACCCAGCCAGTCCAAATCTTCACCAGTAAGCTGTCCAATGACTTCCTTGCCGGCATTAATATAATGTCTCGCTGTTCCCCCACCTCCTATGGTCAAAAAAAACTGGCGGTCGGGGTGACTTGCCAGTTGCTTGCGAATGAAGTCGTTGAGCTTTTTGAGAAACTCAGTATCAATCCCCCCATTGGGGACAATAAGTGATCCTCCAATGGACATCACAATTTTATCTGTGTAGGTAGACCCCATAAGCACTCTTGATCTTAACACACAATACTAAATGTGGCAAGGGAAAAGGAAAATACTGCATAAAGAAGAATTTGTTAACTTAGAGAAAATCCTTTTCTAACAATACTTAATAATAATTCTCCATTTTCAACTCTACCATAATTGCTTAAGACTTCTAATCTTCTTGCCAATTTTGTGTCTGACGGTAATTCAATCTGATCTAATTCTATTAGCAATTGTTTTCTGCTTTGCTGGACTTCTCGAAATTCTTCTGCAAGCGGCACATACATAAACGCTTTTACAACAAACCCTACAGAGTCACGTAGGTTATCGTTTGTTAGTACCATGGGTGTTGCAGATTCTACTCTTTCAGATACTAAATGAGCTAAACCAAAGACTGGAGTTTCTGCACCCTGATATCCTAACAGAGAAGCACCTGCTCCAAACTGATCTCCTTGAAGGAATTGCCTGTACTGTGCTGGATTAACATTTGGGTTTTCCGCTCTCGCATTTGCAAGCATGGTACTGCCATAGAGCACATTGGCACCATTACCCATTTCTCTGTCATATTGTGCCTTATATGCCTGGATGTTCTCCCAAAGAGTACCTAGATTACGTACAGTTATTCCCAAACTTTCAAGTGGAACCTCTGGGATTAGACCTTCAAATGTTGTAGCATCTAATTTTTGCCCTAATTCTTCTGCACCTACTCTAGCTATTGGACTTCCAAGTTCGTTAACCGCCTTATCCACATTAAATGGCTCAGGACTAGCAGGAATTCTTCTAGGAGATTCATTTGTTGCCATAAAAATATAAAATTCACCAAGAGGATGAATTATGAAGCTTATTCTACTATAAATATAGGATTTGTCAATTGAGTACTCCCTAGTAAAGTTAGTGTACTATGGGTGCTGCTGCAGCTCTCCTAGTTGGAGATGCGCTGCTTGGAGCATATGGTAAATGCTCTATCCCTTGTCGACCTGATGCAATATCCCTGTCCTCTCTTGTTAATGGAAAACCGTCTACCATAGCAAGAGTACTTGATAAACTTCCTTGCGAAGGCGGAATAGGTCTTGGTTCTGTTGGTTGTTCTGGTGTTAGTGCCATAAATCTATTTAGAGTTTTTAACTTCATCTTATCTTGACTCTTTCCAGACTAAATCCCACCGGGTAGCTGAAAAGATATGTGAGAAGTATATTACTTTGTAGTAATAGTGAGGTAAATGGGGGTAAGAAAAAAGTAAGAAAAATGGTTAACTTATTT
>JANWIQ010000013.1 GCA_025449795.1 Minisyncoccota bacterium | reverse complement strand
TGCAGCATTTAGACCCCATGGCCCGGTAAGGTGGAAGTGCAGATGATCTATACCCTGTGCACCTCCTGCATTGACGGTAATCCTGTAGCCTTTTCCTACCAGCTCTTTTTCTTTTGCCATGCTTTGCAACACTTTTCTTATCTCACCTAAAAGCATGTCGTCTTCCAGGTCTTCAAATGCTTTGATGTGTTTTTTAGGCACGATAAGCAGATGGACTGGTTTTATGGGATGGATATCCTCAAACACCATCACCGCGTCATTCTCCAAAATAAACTCTTTTTTTATTTCCCCTGAGGCAAATTTGCAAAAAAGACAATCGTTTGGCATATGGCAAATGGCTTATGGCCTGACTATAGAGCAAAGCGAGCTATTTGCTATAGGCAATAAGCAAGCTATGCTTTACATTCCTTTTATCACATCAATAATCTGTTGCAGTGCAAGCTTGGTCGGAACCATGTTAGGATTTTTTGTTGTTCCATTAAGAAGCATTTGTTTAGATACATGTAAAAACCATGTTGCTTCTGGATCCATCTTCTGTAGCTGCTCGCTGACAAGCGTGAAATCAACTTTGTCACTGGTCTTTGGTCTTTGGTCGCTTGCTTGGGACGCTGCTTCCGTCACCCCTGCGCTTGTTGCCTTCTCGGGCAACGTTTTGATTCTTACAAACCCTGATCTGGGGTCTTTGCGGATAACGATCGTGTAGCCTAATTTTTGTGCCAACTTCAGGACTGTATCATTCATGGTCTCCATACCAATTCCGCGCCCGTAACGAGTAGAAAATTCTATCCCCTTCTCTTTTATTTCTTTTTCTGCCCATGCACGATTTTCAAAATCGTATACCAGAGCGTCCAAACACTCCATGCCAAAAAGTACATAAAAATTATCTTCTCCCGGCTTTTCATACTTGAGGCCTTCCAGAAGACCCAGCAGAGAAAATTCCTGATAGTCTTCTCTTGCCCCTCCCCAATACACTTCCTGGAAATGATCTATGGCAACAATAACACTAATTATCCTTTCAATTGCATCTGCTTTCACAAACCATTTTTCTGTACCTTCATGGCGTTTTTTGACAAAATCCCACGTTCTGCTTGCGCCGCATTCTTGTAAACTATTTGTTTGATGATGGTCAAGGGGTCCCATGCCCGTATCCACATGCATGACTTCGTCATTGCCAATTTTTTCAATACTATCCTCTTCTCTGTCACTTGGGGTGTGTAATTTGGAATTTTTTACTCTCTCCCCTGCGGGGACAAACATAATTGAAGCGTTTTCCCAATTGGGCATAAAACGCTTGATAAGCCACACAGAAGTAATGGCATCCCAGTCAGGAGACGCGTGGGTAACAATAATTTTCAATTAAAACTCTCGCCTCCTTGATCTCCTTCTCCTCTTGAGAGAAGGCTGGGATGAGGGTATTTTAAGAAGTGTCATCATAGATACTTATATTATAACACTTATTGGGATATTGGCAGGCTGAAAGTAAAGACACTCCCTTTTCCATATCGGGAGTTTACTGCAATTTCTCCTCCGGAAAGCTCGACAAAATTTTTTGTAATATAGAGGCCAAGGCCACTTCCGGGTAAATGGGAGCTAATTGAATTGCCATCTTCCAATTTGCCAAATTTAGTAAAAAGTTTTGGCAAGTCATTACTTCTAATACCAATTCCCGTATCCTGTATTGCTACTTGGACTTTGCTGTCTACTTTTTTAAAATATACAAAAACTTTCCCACCATGTGGCGTATATTTGAGTGCATTATGCAACAGATTGCTCAGTATTTGATGCGTTCGTCCTTTATCTGCATAGACGTCATATTTTCTTCCATTTTTCAAATTCACTGCAATATCTTTTTCTACAGCAAAAATCGCCAACTCCCCTTTTATTTCCTCTGCCAAATGGGAGATATCGAACGGTTCGGGATGAAGAGAAATTCGTTTACTTTCAATTTTTGAGACATCCAGCATGTCATTCACCAATGTGGTAATGTGATGGGTAAGATACGATACTTTTTCCAATTTTTCTCTGCTGTAAAGAGACATCTTTTTGTCTTTTTGCAAAACAAGCCACAAAAATCCCTGGATCGCAGTGGTAGGGGTTTTTAATTCATGTGATGCAATAGAAATAAATTCATCTTTTAATTTATCTGCAGATCTGAGCCGGTCATTTGCAAGGCGCAAATTTTTGGTTGCCTTTTCTATTTCTCTTTTTAATTGCCTATTAAATCCTTTTATTTTTTCGATAGAAATGGCATTCTGCAAAGCAATACTTATGGTAGGGAGAATTAATTCGAGGGTTTGGACGTCGTAGTCAGAGTATGCAGCTCCAGATTTTTTCTCCCCCAGACAAAAAAATCCCTTTCTTTTTTTTCCAAGACTAATTGGAATAATAAGTTGCATATGTTTTTTATAGAAAACTTTCTGAAGTGTCGTATTTTCTACCTCATTTATTTGGGTTATGTGTTTGATGCTCCCAAAGAGTTGCATGTCACTTTTTTGTAGAGAGACCGTATAGGTGTTAGGCTTTTGGAAATGAATAATTCCTGCTTTTTTTTTCTCAATTCCGATAAATGCCGCATGGGTAATGAGGAATTTATCGGAAAAAATGCTAAGCGTTTTTTCGACAAGTCCATCAAGATAGAAAGAAGACACTACTACCTCAGATATTGCATTGAATAATTCTTCCCGATCGTAGATATGATTATAGAAAAATCGATTCGTAACCTGCCAGAAATATTTTCTCACTGGGCTGAGTGTATACTTAAAGACAAGAATAAAGAATACGGTAAGAAGGATATACTGGATATTTACATCCCGTGGGAAAAAAAGTTCGCCTATGCCAAAGGCAATAGCAAAATAAATAATACTCAGCACAACAACCGAACTCGCATACACTCCACTCCCTGCAGCAATTCTATTGATATCCATAAATCTATGGCGAATTATTGCATAGGATATAAAACCTAAAAATATTACTGTCCCTAACGGTCCAAAAGGATCCAATGCAGTAATTTTAAAAACTCCAGGTAAAATTCCGCTAAAAAGAACCACAATTCCTGTAAGGCTTGCAAGTCCTAAAAGGAGAAATTGTAATTGTGTTCGTGAGGTAAGGGTCGATTTTTTTAATTTTCGTATAAGAATACCTATACTTGCTATTCCTACTACAACAAGCGAGATAAGATAAAACCCATACAACGGGCCATACACTGCGGTATTTCTACCTGCTCGGACAATTTCTTTTGCGTCTATAAGTGGAGACAAAGAAAGAATTGCCATAGCTGCGGCGTGCATAACAACAATGACATCCACCCATTTGGGAATATGTACTATTCTTTTTGGGAATGTTACAACAAATAAATACATTGATGCGGGAATACATGCAGCAAAAAAGAACGTAAGCCTGCCAAATAACGTGACTGTTGGGGGAAAGTTAATTGAATAGTATAAAAATAATGTTGCAACCCATCCGGTGAGTGATAAGGAAAGTAACGCAAATTTTTGGTTACTTTTTTCCTTGGGCGCACGGAAAAAAACAGCTGTACCAATGAGGGAATTTGCAATAATGGTAAAAATAGATACAAGGGTAAATATCATTTAGTGAATTTCTCCCCTTTCATTTCGCAACACATCCCTGAGGAGCGCTCGTGCGCCTCGTATTCTTATAGTAACCAATAAATCCTCTACTTCAGATACGGTTCCTCGCCAGATACCATACAAAACGTTATGGTTATATACATATTCTCCTAAGTGCACAATCTCCTGAAATCCAATAGCTTGTGCAATAGCAGCCAATCGAGGATTCATAGAATTTGAGCCTGGCTTCCTGCGCACGGTTCGCATTAATACATCATGCCCCCCCACGCTTCGTGCATATATTGCAAGTGCTCTAATAAGATCTATAGCAACATTCCCACCCCTATGGTCCGTTACATACAAATTTTCGACATAGACGATATTATTCAAACCATAACGTTGCTCTGCAGCACGCATTTGCCTTTCAAAAGGATAAAGATTGTGGGGATGGGAAGGGTTAAGCACATGGGAATAGCCCAGTCCCTCCGGAATTTTAGAAGCTGTTCCTACCCCAAGCAGCTTGGTCCCATCCATTGCTACAAGCATAACTGGACTTCTTCCTTCTTTTTTGGCATTTCTTCCATGATTGTCGAAAAGCTTCTGAAGTTTTTCTGGCTCTGTCAGGGATGGTTCATTCCAAGGGTCTTGGGTATATACGTCATACATACACAATGCTTGACCAATAACAGTGTTATTTCTCGCTTCTCCAGCAGGTGATTGTGTATAGAGGGCAATCTCATGCTCGACGTTGATTGCCCGGATGGTATATCCCCTTTCTATATCAGGAAATAATGGAACATCTGTAACTATATTGTCTATTCCTCTTCGTTGACGACCAGGCCGAACGAGAGTAGGCTGATCCCAATTCCCTGGGTTAACTTCATCACGTATACCTGGCTGAAAACCGAACTGATCAGGAGAAATAGATGGTGGACCCCATGTATCCTCTGCACTGAATATAATGTTGACCCCACTTTCTTCCCAGGCTCTTACATCTCCTGATATATTTTCTCCCATATTTCTTACAATACGATCAAACTGTATCAGAATTTGTGTAAGAAGCGGGTAAGAAACAGACTTTGCGACGTAAGAATCAACAACAGCTTGACAACGAAAGGAGAAAACCCATACGATAGACCTATGGATCCAAAAGCATCTTCCTCTCTAGACCCTGCATTACAACAAGCATACGACAGAGTAATGGGTGTCGCAAATACCCTGACTCCATCCCCATCCGCTGCCTCTCCTGTCGCAGATACCACCAATTCCTCAGTACCAGCATCTTCTGCAATGCCAAGTACGCCAACTCCTCTCTCTCCATCCATGCCGAGCATGCCCAACATCTCACCCACAACGCCCCCTGTCATGGCTTCTCCTGTAATGCCTTCTGTCCCAACTCCCACAGATGCCAAACCGCAAGCATTTGTGGCCAAAACAGCGGGAAAAGGAACCAAAATTTCTCCAACTATTTGGGTACTAGGTGGGGTTGTATTCCTGGCTGTCTATACAATAGTGTGGATAAAAGTATTTAATCTCCCTGTCCCATTCATAAACCAATAACTTTTCACTTAATATGCTTGGGCAAAAACCCAGCGGTGCTTTGCAGGTTTTCTGCAGTAAATACATACACCATCTTCATCTTGT
>JANWIQ010000012.1 GCA_025449795.1 Minisyncoccota bacterium | reverse complement strand
CTAAAAAGAAAGAAGAAACCAAAAAAAGGCCACATTTCCCGAGCATTTCCCGATCTATTCCCGAAGTATCTACGTCGCACTCTGCAAGTCTTTCCAAGAAGTACACCTCGGGAGTGTACTTAGGGATAGGTATTCTTATTGTGCTTGGGGTTATCTGGAATATATGGGTAGGGGTAGGTTTGTACAAAAGTTTTACGAGTTGGTGGCAGGTTGCTGTTGTACGAGAGCAATTGTATGCACAAATGACTACCTGGGAAAATATTGCACAAAAATATCCCAATTATCGGGATGCATACGTAGAAGGGGAAATACTTGCATATAGACTGGGGGATAGACAGAAAGAACAATATTTTCTGAATAATCTTGAGCTTTTGGATCCAAACTTCCCTATAACAAAATCATTAGAACAATTGGTAAGTCTGCAAAATCAATTGGGGAATTAACCTATGCTTTTGGTTCTTCTGCTCCATCTTCTTTTGTCTCGCCTTCAGATTTAGCCGATTCGCCTTCCGCTTTTGGAGTTTCTCCGCCTTCAGTAGCTGCGCCCTCAGTGCCTTCAGCTGCTGCTTCTGCGGCTGCCGCTTCTTCTGCTGCTTGTTCCTGTGCCTCTTCAGAGACGAGCTCTGCAATACTTGCAATTACTTGTTCGGGGTCAGAAAGAAGAGTAACAGTATCTGCGTGTTTTACATCGGAAACTTTAAGGTTTTGTCCGACTTCAAGAAGCTCTGTAACATCAACTTCTAGAGATTCAGGAAGATCTGTAGGAAGTGCTTCGACCTCGATTTCATTGACCGGTTGCATAAGCATACCGATTTTTTCGGTTACTGCTTTTGGTTCTCCCACAACATGCAATGGAACTTTTGTCTTTACTTTTTCTTTCATATTTACCTGGAAGAAATCAGCATGGAGTGGTTGGTTTTTTAAATAATCGTATGCAAGTGCATGAATAAGGACTGGATGCTCTTTTCCTTCAAAATCAAGATACACAACGCCACTAGACCCCACCTCGTCATAGACTGTTTGGAATTCTTTTACTGGTACTTGTACTGCTTGGGACTTGAGGTCTTTACCATAAATATTACCCGGTAAAACTCCTGTTTTTCGTAGTGCTTTCAGTTTTTTCCCAAAAATATCTCTTTTTGTGACTGTAAGTGTGTGTTTTTGCATATTTCTTATTGTACTATATGCTTTTCTTTAATGCAACTTTGCTGTATAAATAATAAATCCCAAATAACAATTACCAAGTAACAAATAAATAACAAATTACAATTATCAAAAATTTTGGATTTGAACTTTGAAAATTATTTGCTTCTTGTGATTTGTATCTTGGAATTTTTGAGCATATGCGAATTTTAGGTATAGATCCGGGTATTGGTAGGATGGGATGGGGAATCATCGATAAGGGTAAAAGTAGTGAGGTAAAAGTAGTAAGTTATGGATGTGTGGAAACAGAGCCAAATTCAGATATTCCGGGAAGACTGTACGCAATCTATGATGAAGTCTGCCGGATCATAGATGAGTACAGGCCTGACGCACTGTCAATTGAAGATCTTTTCTTTGCAAAAAATGTAAAGACTGCATTTAGTGTTGGGCAAGCTCGTGGGGTTATTCTTCTTGCTGCGTCCCAAAAAAATTTGTCCATCCATGTGTATACGCCGTTACAGGTAAAATCAGCAGTTGCAGGGTATGGGAAAGCAGATAAAAAGCAGGTTGGCCAAATGGTAAAACTCACGCTAAAGCTAGCCAAAATTCCGACACCGGATGATACCGCAGACGCATTGGCAATCGCACTTACCCACGCCTTCACGAAGAGGTATTAGATATTTGATAGTAAGATAAAAGATATTAAGTACATAATATATCAATGTTAGGCTTCCACCCTTGGGGTGGAATAGGCACGCACCCGCGAAAATTTAAAAAACATGCTCAACATAATTAAAGGACTTACTATTTTGTGTTTTGTTATTCAGTACATATATTGGTATGTGTCTGCATGGAAAACCGAACAATCTAAACCAAAAAGCAAAGCAAAAATTTCGTTGTCCTCCATTATGCGAAGTTTAATTCTTCCTTTATTGCAAGTATGTATCAGTATACAGATGGTAAAACAGCCAATATTATATTTTCCTTATGCACCAGTTTTCCTTCCGTTCGTTGGCTTATTACTCACTGTTACAGGGTTATATATTTGCATTATTGCCCGCAAAACTCTTGGAGATAACTGGACGAATGCGTATGAGTATCAGGTGAAACCTCGCCACGAGTTAATAACCAGTGGTATTTATTCCGTAATTCGCCATCCCATTTATCTTGGTCTTACCCTTATGCTTATTGGTGGGGAAATGGTAGCAGGAAGTCTTCTATTTATTTCCTTTTTTGCATTTTTTCTTGTGTTTTACGTCCAAGGAAAACGGGAAGAGAAATTATTCCTCTCCCATTTTGGGAAAAGATATGCAGAGTATATGAACCGCACGAAAATGCTCATTCCCCAGGTTCTTTAATTTGTTTATTGAACCCTATGCTATACTAGGATCAATGATAGGCATGCTTACGGGGAAATTAGTACTTCGTGATGGATCAAATATTATTCTTGATGTGCACGGTGTTGGATACAAAGTTTTGGCTTCCGCACAAATTCTTAACAATTCCCATATTGGTGACGTGCTTACTATATGTACCCACATACATGTGCGGGAAGATGCCTTAGATCTTTTTGGATTTCCAACTGCAGCGGACTTAAAAGTATTTGAGCATCTTATTAGCGTTAATGGTGTTGGTCCAAAGACTGCCATGAGTGTTTTTGGCGTAGGAAGTAAAGAAGAAATTCTGCGTGCCATCCAAAAAGCAGACGTCGATTTTTTTACCGGCGTCCCGCGTCTTGGAAAGAAAAATGCACAAAAAATTATTATTGAGTTAAAGAATAAATTGGGGAGTGGGGAAGAGCTGGATTTGTCTGAAGAGACAGATGAAATGTCAGAAGTTGTTGGAGCGCTTACCAGTATGGGTTTTTCAGAGAAAGAAGCCAGAATTGCCGTAAAGGGGATAGGGGAGAATGGAAGCACCACGTCTGAGAAAGTGCGTTTGGCACTAAAGCAACTGGGAAAGTGATAGCTGAATTGCTAAATGGCTAAATTGTTTTCTTCTCCCTTTGGGAGAAGGTGAGGATGAGGGAGCAATTTAACAATAGAACAATTTAACAATATGAAAGATGATAAGCAAGAATTTTTAGAAAGTGAACCCGAAGATGATGTTGTTTTAACAACGCTCCGCGCATCTGGTTGGGAAGAATTCCATGGTCAGGAAAATGTAAAAGAGTCACTTCGTATTTCCATTGATGCTGCCAAAAAAAGAAATGAAGCAATCGAACATGTCCTTTTGTATGGTCCTCCTGGTCTGGGGAAGACAACGCTTTCCCATCTTATTGCCAAAGAAATGGGAGCAAATATTCGGGTGACCTCAGGTCCTGCGATAGAGCGGGCAGGAGACTTGGCCTCTATTCTCACCAACTTGGAAAAAGGAGACATTCTCTTTATTGACGAAATTCATCGAATGAATAAAATCGTGGAAGAGACGCTCTATCCTGCGATGGAGGATTATGCGCTAGATATTGTGATAGGTAAAGGTCCTGCAGCGCGTACGCTTCGCCTGGACCTACCGCCCTTTACTATTATTGGCGCGACAACACGGGTTGGTATGCTTTCGGGTCCTCTCAGGGATAGATTTGGCGTGGTACATCGACTTAATTTTTATCATCCTCAAGAATTGGAGCATATTATAAAAAATGCAGCAAAAAAGTTGAATGTGGTGATAGATGAAAAAAGTATCCAGGAATTAGCAAAGCGCTCACGAGGAACGCCGAGAATTGCGCTCAAGCTTCTCAAAAGGACTCGGGACTTTGCCCAGGTAAAAGCACAAGGAAAAATTACCGGGCCAGTGACTGAGGAAGCGCTCAATCTTCTCCAAGTAGATAGTATGGGACTGGATAGCAGCGACGTACGCTTTTTACGGGCGATTATCGATAAACATAACGGTGGCCCGGTAGGGCTGGAGACCATTGCCTCAACCATTGCAGAAGATGCGCCAAGTATAGAAGAGGTCATAGAGCCGTATCTTTTACAAATTGGCTTTATCAAAAAGACCCCCCGTGGCCGCATGGCTACCAAATTGGCCTTTGAGCACTTTGGTATACAAGTACCTGCCAGTCTCCAGCAGAGCTTATTGTAGCCCTGTCATCCTGAATTTATTTCAGGATCTAGTAGTCACTTCTGTTATTTTCTGTGTTCTTTTGCTTCATGAATAAAGCTGCAAGTTGGCGAAGAAATGACATAACTTAGATTTTGAAAATTGATTGAAAATTAAAAATTGTAAATTGAAAATTAGCTTATAGTCCTTCTTGCCGTGGTCTATATTGCAGTGCTTCTGCGAGATGTTCTTTGGTAATATCCTTTGCACCTTCCAAGTCTGCAATTGTCCGGGCTACTTTAATCGTCCGGTAATAACTTCGTGCAGATAAATGTAATTTATCTACCGCCATTCTGAGTAAATTAATACACTCATCAGACAATGGGCAAAAAAGTTTGATATCCTTACTTCCCATATCGCTATTACTAGAAAGTGTTGTTCCTTGAAATCTCACTGTCTGCATATCGCGTGCTTTTTGGACGCGAGCGCGAATAATTGCAGAGGTTTCATTATTTTCTGTATCGCGACTTGTGAGCTTCTCTGTCTTGACTGCCGGGATATCCACATGGATATCGATTCGGTCTAAGAGCGGGCCTGAAACCTTTTTTTGATAGCGAATTATTTGGCTAGGCGCACACGAGCATTCATGGGAATTATCCCCAAGATATCCACATGGGCAAGGATTTTGTGCAGCAATAAGCATGAAACGCGCGGGAAACGTAACCCTTCCATTAGCCCGTGATATCGCGACAAACCCATCTTCCAATGGTTGTCTGAGTGCTTCCATCGTAGGTCTTTGAAACTCTGGAAATTCATCCAGAAATAATATTCCCCGGTGGGAGAGAGATACTTCTCCAGGACGGGGTATTTGCCCTCCGCCAATGAGGCCAACATGAGAAGTGGTATGGTGGGGAGCCCGAAACGGCCGCTGGTGTACAACACCTTCTCCGTCCAGGAGGCCAGAAATGCTATATATCTTCGTAATTTCCAACATCTCAGAAAATGTGGGAAAAGGCAAAATAGATGGGGTAGTTCTCGCAAGCATTGTTTTTCCTGCACCCGGAGGACCTTTAAAGAGTAGGTTGTGACTTCCTGCCGCGGCAATTTCTAACGCACGTTTTGCCTTTTCTTGCCCTCTAATATCCTGCATATCATAGGGAAAGTCTTGCAGTTGTTGCATATCCTCCAGAGAGGTATATGGTTGTTGCGCAATAAGCGTTTGTCCGGATAAATGTACGTACAATTTCTTCAAGTTATCCACAGGAAAAATATGGATACCTGCGATATAGGAGGCTTCTTTTTCATTTGCTTTTGGCACGAAGAAATTGTCTATATGGCGCTCCCTTGCTAACATGGCAATAGGTAAGACGCCATTGGTGTGGCGTACTCTCCCATCCAGTGCAAGCTCTCCCATAAAAAGAGATTTGGTAGTATCTACTTGTAATTGCCCGCTTGCAATCAGCATGCCAACTGCAATAGGCAGGTCGTAGCTTGGTCCTTCTTTTGGTAAATCTGCAGGCGCCAAATTTACTGTAATTCTTTTTGCAGGAAAATCTGCGCCTGAATTTTTCAGCGCACTTCGCACCCGTTCTTTTGCTTCTTCCACTGCTTTATCCGGAAGGCCAACAATGCTAAAAGAGGGAAGTCCTTGAGAGGCGATATCTACTTCTACTTCAATTGGGACAGCATCTAGTCCCACAATTGCTGCGGACCAGACTTTGGCAAGCATAGAGTAATAGTACTCTTTTTAAGATAAGACCTACAGTACGTATTTACAAATGGTTATTGTATTGTATATAGTAAAAACTGTTTATGCAAAAAATAAAATATGGCAACTGAACGTGTCCTAATATGTCTACCAGGACAGCTCATGAAAGATGCAATGCATCTTACCAGTAGCGAACGTCAAAGAAGACAGAGTATAAATTAACCCCAAGAGCGGTCCTTGCCTGTCCATGGTACAATAGGCACAACGATATGGACCAAGTAACTGAAATCCGCAACAAGATAGACATAGTGAGTCTTATTCAAGAATACCTTCCCCTTAAAAAAATGGGAAGAAATTTTAAAGCAAATTGTCCCTTCCATGGAGAAAAAACCCCTTCCCTTGTGGTATCACCCGAGCGACAAATTTGGCATTGTTTTGGCTGTGGAAAAGGAGGAGATGCGTACACCTTTCTCATGGAGTATGAAAAAATGGAATTTCCTGAGGCATTGCGTGTACTCGCAGCAAAGGCAGGCGTTACCCTTATTAGTCAGCATTTTGATACTGGCCTTTCTTCCAAAAAAGAAAAACTCTACGCCCTCAATAGATTGGCAGAAGAATTTTATCATTACCTGCTCACCAAGCATAGACTAGGAAAAGATGCACTAGACTACGTTACCCACAAGCGGCACATCCAACCAGCAACGTTGGAGACTTTTCAATTGGGATTTGCGCCAGCAGGGAATGCACTCGTTACCTATCTCATGAAGAAAAAAGGATATACAGCAGATAATCTTTTTGACGCAGGACTTGCGACAAGACGTGGCAATCTCCTTGTAGATTTTTTTCAAAATAGGCTTATGTTTCCGCTTTTTGACCAGAGGGATAATATTGTTGGTTTTTCCGGCCGTGTAATGACAGACAATGAAAAAACCTCAAAATATATTAATACCCGTGAGACCCTTATCTATCACAAGGGTATGACTTTTTTTGGTATTCCTACTGCAAAAGATGCGATGAAAAAAGAAGGAAAAGTATATCTGATGGAAGGGGAATTTGATGTCATTTCTTCTTTTCAAGAAGGATTTACCAATGCCATTGCCGTGAAAGGGACTGCAGTTACTGAAGACCAAGTGAATTTGCTTGCCCGATTTGTCCAAAAAGTAGTGCTTTGTTTTGATATGGATAAGCCAGGACAGGAAGCCATGAAAAAAAGCCTCGCACTCCTTGAGAAAAAGTCTTTCAGTATTGGCGTCTTAGTGCTTACGGAGGGCAAAGACCCGGATGAGGCAATTAGTCTGAATAAAGTGGCTTTTATTAAAGCAATGAAAAAAGATGTTCCGGTATATGACTACCTGTTGGAGAGCATGTCTCGCATCTATACTCCAACAGAGATTGAAGGCAAAAGAAAATTAGGGCAAGAGCTTTTGCCGCTTTTTGCAGCAATAGGCAATGAAATCGTCAAAGAACACTATCTTGCGAAATTAGGAGATTTGCTCGGGACAACCCAAGAGGCATTATTAAAAGAAATAGACCGGACAAAAAAGCAGGAAATAGTCAAAAAAATGCCTCTTATTACCAAAGAACAGCGTCCACGCCAGGAAATCCTGGAAGAATATCTCCTTGCATTGCTTCTTCAGGCGGAAAATCCCCAGCCACTTGTAGAGAGTATCAAAGAAACGTTAGGCGAATATATCTGGATTACTCCGGCAGTGCAAAAAGTATTTGTTGCCCTCCAGGCGTTTCTTGGTAGTGTACATGCATTTTCTGCAAAAGGGTTTGCCTCCATCTTGCCAAGTGAGTTGGTTGGGAGTTTTGACTCGTGTTTTTTACTTCCACTTCCTGCGATTTCAGATAAATATGAGGAAGAAGTAGCATCTGTTGCCAAGGATTTACGTGCAATGACAATTCGATCTAAGATAAAAAAGGTAAGTGAAGCAATAAAACAAAAAGAGAAAACGAGCACACCGGAAGAAATGCAAAGGCTCCAGGAGGAATTTACTACACTTTTGTCCCAACTCTCACAATGATGACCTACCTTCCCATGAGACCCGTAATTTGATATAATACGTATATGAAATCCACTCAAGTTAATCTGCTTTCCGATATCACGTCCTCTGCCAAAAAGCGTGGGTATATTACCCAGGAAGAGATCCTCGGGATCTTTCAAAAACCAGAAGAGCACATCCAAGAGTTAGATGAGCTGTATGACAAGCTCATGACCATGAATATTGACGTCTTTGAGACCATGGATGAGGAAAAAGACCAGACCAAGCCCATTGAGGAATTGGAAAAAGAGCTTGAAGCACTTACGGTCCTCACAGAAGGCACCGTGTCAGATCCTGTCCGCATGTACCTAAAAGAAATTGGAAGAATTCCTCTTCTTACGTTTGAGCAGGAAATTGAATTGGCAAAACGAGTAGAAAAAAATGAAAATGCCGCAAAACAAAAACTTATTACCTCCAACCTTCGTCTTGTCGTCTCTATTGCCAAAAAATATGTTGGACGAGGATTAACGCTGTTGGATTTGATACAAGAAGGGAATCAAGGCCTTATCCGCGCGGTAGAAAAATACGATTGGCGACGGGGATACAAATTTAGTACCTATGCGACGTGGTGGATTCGGCAGTCCATTACCCGCGCTATTGCAGACCAGGCACGCACCATCCGTATTCCAGTCCACATGGTGGAAAATATTAATCGTTTTCTTCGCACTTCCCGAAAACTTATGCAGGATTTGGGCCGTGAGCCAACTCCCGAGGAAGTAGCAAAAGTATTGGATATTGATGAAGAAAAAGCACTCGAAATTCTCAAAATTTCCCAAGAACCAGCAAGTCTTGAATCACCGGTTGGCGATGAAGAAGACAGTAGACTTGGGGATTTTATTCACGATACCCAGACTCCAACACTTTTTGATGCGGCAAGTAGGGAATTACTCAAAGAACAAGTAGACCAAGTCCTCCAATCCCTTTCTGATCGCGAGCGACGGGTGCTGGAAGAGCGGTTTGGTCTAAAAGATGGACGTCCAAAAACACTTGAAGAAGTGGGAAAAATGTTTGCAGTTACCCGCGAGCGTATCCGACAGATAGAAGCAAAAGCTTTGAGAAAACTAAGACATCCAAGTCGCGGAAATAAACTACGAGACTATTTAGGATAAGTAGTTTTTTGGCGTTATTTACTTCACTTTATCTTAATAATAATATTGACAAAAGGTATAGTAAGCACTAATATTAGCTAAAGCTTTGTAATATGCCAAACAAAAGCATTTTTAGCAGAAATAAATTTATTCTTTTATTTTTCCTCATGAGTCTTGCAGGATTGGTATTTACTAAGGGAACTTTTGCATACACGGTAGCTGGTGGGGGTTGCACTTCTCAAACATGGTATCCTTCAAATGGAGGCAAAGTAGTAGTTTCTAGCTGTATACACGTTAACAATTCAAATCCTCGTCAAATAGTAGCTGATGCATATATTACGCCCTACTCATATCCATCTTTTGTAAATGGTGGCGTATGTCGTTCGATTATATCGAATAGTGCTGGACCAGGGGGCACTCTTAATGATCAACAATTTTATACATGCTGGTCTTTAAATACAACGCATCACATATACGGAAACCTGTACAATATAAAAGCTGGGAGCTTTCATAGCCAGACTGAATACGATCTCCCAGATAGTTTTAGCCAGCCCGACAGTGTTACCGTTACAAGTCCTACGATAAACATACAGTAATCTACGATAAACCCTATAAGTTCTCTTACGTTTTCTTTTCCAGATAGTGATAGTGAGAGAAGACAATAGGCAACCGGTATAGCATGTTTCTTACATATAGAATTTCTCATTGTGGTACCATCAGTTTCTCCATTCTCGAGCATTTATTTCATTTTTATTTTTTCTACCATGTTATGGGCGATTATTCTTTTGTGCATCATAAAAAAACATACACCCATCATTCGTCATTGCCTTTGTGGGAAACTGCGTGGAAAAGACTAACCTTTTTGCAAGGGATGATTTTTCTTTCATTATTTCTTCTTGCAGCACTTTGCCTTCTTATGAATTGGAAAATTAGTATTATTTTTGGCATGATTCATTATTGTGTTACCAATATGCCAGGGCGCTGCCTCATACTTCCGCGCT
>JANWIQ010000011.1 GCA_025449795.1 Minisyncoccota bacterium | reverse complement strand
GATATTGAGCAAGGGACAGCGGATGTGGAGGTGCCATACTGGTGGAGTGATAATTTGGTAAAGACGCTTACCAAAAATAAAGTTCAAACTTCATACAACATGCATCCAGGTGCAGACCATAATATGTTGCCAGCAGATACATGGAATAACGCAGTACAAAATACCGTTGCCTTTTACAAAAAGGAATTTGGAGAATAGCTTAATTTCCTAAAAAAATTTGGCAAAATTCCACTACAAGAAATTGGAATACTCTGCAGAAATTAGTAAAATAATATCTCAGGGGACTAACCTTTTATTGGTTGGCTATTTGTTGCAGCGCTTATTCTGAAAAAATTCATACCCTGCTTCGAGAAAAAGCTGCTATAGAATAGTAACTACGATATCTCTTGTCCGTGGGCCATCAAGTTCTACTAAGATAACTCGTTGCCACACGCCAAGTTCTAGACGCTTTTTTGTAAAAGGGATACTTACCGAAGGGCCAATAATGCTGGAGAGAATATGGTCCGGCGCATGTGCCGGATTATGCGGGTGACGATACGCTATTTCAGGCAGCATGCCAACGAGTGCATCGAGTAAATCCAAGTCTGTCCCTGGGTCCAAATCCGCTGTGGTAATCGCACAGGTGGTATGTTGGGCAAAAATTACACACATACCATTTTCTTTTCCTGCATCTTCCAGCAATTCCTCAATATCATCAGTAATATCAATCACTTCTTTATTTTTATGTGTTGGAATGGTGAGGCGCATACCTCTTTTTATACACGCTACTTTTGCCAGTTGCAAGAAGAACTTGGTATAATAGACCTTCGTATGCAAAAAAATCTTATTATTTCTACAACAAAAGAAGAAAGAATCAAGCAGCAGCTCCAAAAAAGTATCGAGAGGAAGAGAAAGGTTTTGGAAATCTGGATGGAAAAAGTGGAAACCCTCAAAATGGAATTGGAGCTTATTAAAAATGAGTATACCGTGCGAATTGGTTACTTGCTTTTAAAAGACAATCAATTGGATTTGGAAATTATTCAATACAAAAATCTCAAACGCCTTATGGAAGAGGGTATGACCTATGAAGAAGCAGTCAAAGCAGAAGAGGACAAATTTTATAATGAAATACTTCGGATGCAAAAAGAGCAAGAAAAAATAGAAGCAGAAAAAAGTTTTTTTGAAAATAGACAAGAAATTCCGCACGATGTACAAGAAGATATGAAAGCACTCTGGAAAAAACTCATCCGTAAATTTCACCCCGATTTGGTAGTTAACCCAGAGGAAAAAGAAAAAAGGGAATTAATCATGAAACAAATTAATAGTGCTTATACACAGGGTGACATTACTGCACTGGAGCAATTGGAAAATACGGTAGATGCGCATAATGTCGGTGAGTCAAGTAGAGATAGACTTGAGGAAATTCTTGTGCAGACAGAGAATCTTATTCAAAAAACAAAGGAAAATTTTAAAGAGTTGCGGGAAAGCCAGTGGTATGTATGGAAAAAAAGGAAAGAAAAAACAAAAAATACATTTTCGAAAGGAGAAGATGTATTTGCAGAACTTGAGAAAAAACTTCTCGATGATGTAGTAGGGAAAATTGAAATACTACGAGCGCTTCGCAAAGAAGTACATCCTCACGCAGTGGTATAGTTATTCAAATACTTCATTGCCTTGATACGTACGCAGTTGTGGAATTGCAAGTGCTAAGACAGCGATTACCGTAAGGGTACCAACTCCACCAAGTACCACCGAAATTGGTGCACCAACCGCCGCTGCCAGCATACCTGCTTCAAATTCACCAAGCTGGGGCCCGCCCATAAAGAAAATCATATTGACTGCTGTCATGCGGCCGCGAATAGTATCCGGTGTTGTAAGTTGCCGAATGGTATTTCGTAAAATAGAGCTAATACTGTCTCCTGCGCCAACGATAAAAAGTGCAACAAGAGAAAGGATGTAGATGTGCGAAAAACCAAAAAGAATTGTCCCGAGTGCATAAAAAATTACCGAAATAAGTAAAATTTTTCCTTGGTGAGAAATCGTGTGAAAATGGGTGAGAAATAGTCCGGCGACTACTGCACCCACTGCAGGCGCAGCGTATAAAAACCCAAGCCCTTGGGGGCCAACCTGCAAAATATCTTTTGCAAAAATAGGAATAAGCGTTGTTGCAGAAGCAAAAAGTGTACTGAAAAAATCCAAAATCATGGTAGACCAAATCATCGTCCTTCCCATAACAAATCGAAATCCATCAACAATGGAGGTTAGAGAAATAGCTGTGGGTGTCCCAACAATGGCACCAGATGCGCTCATGCCAAGGAGTGCAGCAATGGATGCAAGAAAAGAAATTGCATTCACCAAATAGACACTTCCCACGCCCAAGTTGGCAATGGCAAAACCGGCTATTACTGGACCAAGGACAGTCGTAAGATTCCAGAGAATAATATTGAGATTCATTGCATTGGCTAAATCTTCTTTTTCGACAAGGGAGGGAATAAGCGCTTGTCTGGATGGGCTATCAAAGGATGCAGCAGCAGCGGAAAGTGCAGTAATAAGATAAATCATGGGAATGGTTGCGATATTTTTTAGCGTAATAATTGCAAGGATAAGTGAGAGGATACCCATCAGCAGTTGAACCGCCATGTTAAGTTTTTTACGATTAAATCTGTCTGAAAAAGCTCCCGCAAGAAGGGAGAAAAAAATGATTGGCAAAAAACGCATCATGCCAATAAGTCCTAAGGCAAATGCGGAATGTGTGAGAATATAGACCTGCCAATTGAGTGCAACAATCTGCATCTGGCTTCCCGTCAGAGAAATAAATTGTCCCGCCCAAAGCAGGCGAAAATCCTTGTATTTTAAGGCAGAAAATCTGGATTGCATAAGATATTTATTGTACCATGGTGAGCCTATTTGTGGTATAGTTTTACTACGTCTATGCAAACGAGACGTAGCGTACTACATGAAAAAAATATTTTTTGTTTTTGTTGTGCCCATCTTGCTTGGCATTATTGTCTTTTTTACTGTTACGTTTATTCTCTCGCAAAAAGACAGTGGAAAAGGCGCATTACAAGTAACCTCTGTACCACAAAGTAGTGTCTATTTAAATGACAAATTTATTGGTCAAACACCCCTTTGTAAATGTGATGGGCAAAACCTTTTGCCAACAGGCGATTACACGATTCGTCTTATCCCAACAGATGCCAATTTTTCCAATACTCCCTTTGAACAAAAAATTACGATAAATAAATCAGTACTTACTGTAGTGGATAGAACTTTCGGGAAAGGTGCAACGTCTGATGGCAGCGTTATTTCTCTCTCGCCCCAACAAAATGGAGATACTACCTCAGGATCACTTTCAGTAAATAGTTTTCCTTCGGATGTGCAGGTAAGTTTGGACGGAAATAGCATCGGTGTTTCACCGCTCACGATGCCACATATTGTTGAATCCGACCACGATGTGCTACTGAGAAAAGCAGGGTATAAAGATAAAACAATTAGAATTCACGTCGTAAATGGATTTGTTTTGTCTGTGCTTGCATTCTTAGCGATTGATCCATCTGCACTTTCTAGTGCATCCTCTGCAGCCCAAAGCGTTGCCGCGCAGGTAGTACAAGTCACGATCCTTTCCACTCCCACAGGATTTCTTCGGGTTCGTAAAGATCCATCTCTGGGTGGTACAGAAATTGCAGAGGTAAAGCCGGGAGACAAATATCCTCTTGTTACCACGCAAGATGGCTGGACGGAAATAAAATTAGCGAATGGACAAGAGGGATGGGTAAGTAGTACCTATGTACATAACTAACTCCCGATAACATAGATGACAAATATACAAAGGAGTGCCCAGAGAATAACTGCAAAAAGAAGTGGAGAATCAGAAAGCAATACTTTTTCAGGACTTTCTCCTTCATGTTTTTCATAAATATCCTGCAGATACCGCATAAGAATATAGACCACTGGAATAATCGTGATCATAAGCCATTTTCTTTGAAAAGTAGACGGAAGAAAGTCAGGGAGTAAAATACTAAATGAAATTTTGATTCCTGTTGGATTTTCCAAAAAAGTAAAAAGCGAATAAAAAATAAATGCTGCTGTTGCAAAAATAGATGCATAGACATCTAAAAGCCTTTCGGAATAATGGGAAAGAGTTTTTCGTGTTGCTTCAATATCTCCTGTAGGGAAATGGGAGATAAGGGTAAGCTCGGACCTCCTTTTTCCTATTGCGATAAAAAGTGAAAGCGCAACCGTCGTAAGGACAAGCCACACAGAAATATGAAAGGTACTCGCCACTTCTCCTGCATAGACCCGAAGAATATAAGCAGAAGCAAGCGCTAAAATATCCAACACAGCAATGTGTTTGAAAAATACAGAGTAAGAAAGTTGGAGACCCATATAGACGAGACACAAAATAAAAAATGACGGCGAGACAAAAAGACTCAGTGCCAAAGAAAATCCAATAAGGAAAATGCAAATTGCCAGCGCAAAGAGTACGGATAAATCTCCATGGGCAAGAGGACGAAATTTTTTAAATGGATGCATTCTATCTTTATCAATGTCAAAAATGTCATTGATAATATACATTCCTGAAGAAAGCGCACAAAAGACAATAAAGACAAGAATAACCGTAAAAAGTATTGGAATATCAAACAATTCACCGGTAAATAAAATTGCCGCGAAGACAGCAAAATTTTTTATCCATTGTTTTGGACGGAGCAATTTAATTGTTTTGAGTAGTATGTTTTTCATCACGAAGTATTATTTGCAAAAAGAGTATGCCTCCTCCAGCAAGTAAGATAAGCATCAATATTGCAAATACTTTTCCACGGCTATCTAGCGTGAGTGCTCCTGTGCCCAATATAGCAGATACTATCCAGTAAAACAATGCAATACTTCGTTGGCCATACCCAAGCCGTAAGAGTAAATGATGGAGGTGTTTGTTATCCATCCAGAAGGGAGATTTTCCGGTAAGAATTCTCCGGATAACCGTGAAAATACCATCAACCATCGGAACTCCCATAACAAGTACTGCGGTTGCAAGTTTGGAGGTAGACATAATTGAAAGCGTTGCCAAAAGCAGGTAAATTGTTGTCGCACCATACCCGGGAAATATTTTCGCAGGATAAAAATTATACACCAAAAATCCTACCGAAGCCCCCGCAAGAGCAAAAGAAAGATTTGCATTAATAAGGGTAAATGGATCGGAAAGAGAAAAGCGAAGACTAAGAAGGCCAATCACCAGCGCGGATATCGCAACTACCCCTGGCATTTGTCCGTCAACTCCCTTGCTCCAGTTAAGCATATTCATCACCCACACGATCCACAAAAGAGCAAAAAGATCCGATAAAACAAAAATGGTGTGGTAATTTCCAAAAAGGAAAAATGTCCAGCGAATCGTATCTAAGTGGAGTATGCCCCCAAAGGGATTGGTAACAAATGCCACGCCAACGCCGCTTCCTACCACGATTGCTGCGCAGACAAAATTCATAAAAAAACGGAAATATCGGGAGATATCGTATTTATCATCTATTGTGCCGATAATCACTGCAATAAGGGACGCGGCAAACATCCCTATGAGAAGTTTGCTTACATGTAAAAAAATAAATGCAGCAATCCATGTACCGATGAAAAGTGCTATTCCCCCACCCCGAGGGATGGGCTTGGTGTGAATGAGTGCTGGATGTTTGTGGGTTTGGGGGTCATCCACAATGCGAGCTTTTTTCATAAGGACAATAATAAGGGGGGTACAGATTGCGGTCGATAGTAAGGCAACAAAAAATGGCAAGAAGAGTATCATGTTATACAATAATAAGTACCAATTTTACAATAAAAATACAGGTAAATAGTGCAAGTAGCAATGACACAAGAGAAAGGAGTCTTGCAAGTAAGGGTGTACGGGCATAAGTATATTTTTCAAGAAAAATATTAACGCCAGAAAGAAGGATTGGGATGCCAATAGGAATTGCGATTTCATACGTTGGGCCTAGTCTTGCATATCCCCACGCTAACTTATTATACAAAGGAAGAAAGGGAGGTAAACTGCGATAAAAAAAGAGAACAAAAGCAATACTACCAACGTAGAGAAAAGCACTCAGCACAAGACTCACAAAAATAACTCTATCTGAAAAAAGTATTTTAAAGGACGTGTTCATATACAAGTGCGCTATCAATAATAATTCGTTCTTGATAGCCTGACAGTGGAAAAGGAATTGTGTCTTGATTGGGCAGCGCAATAATAAAGTGTGGCGGATGTTGTAGGAAGGTCATTTTTGCTTCCTGTATATTTTTAGGAGTCATGGTCATATGATAGGCGACAATAAACCGGCCTGCAGGGAGTGTATTCGTGAGCTTATAAATTTGTCCGCTATTTCCCCATACCAAAACGCCCGCATTTTTTTTATTACTCAAATTTATAAATTGGGCGAGTGCATAATCTCGTGGAACAATCGGATCAAAAAAAGATTGGTATGCTACTTCTGATTTTCCATCCAGTACATATCCCAAGAAATTTTCATAGTATCCTAAAGGGTGAGCATAGAAAGTAAATGAGCGCAATACAAAAATTACTAAGAAAAAAAGTATTGTTCCATACAGTATTCGAAGTCTTTGATGAGTGACAAGAAGTCCAATACAAAGTGTCACGCCTGGAAGCAGAACGAGTGCATAATGTGTGTAAGGCCGTCCAGAAAAAAGTGCCGCGTACAAAGAAAATGCTATCCATAGGAAAATGAAAAGCGTTTCCTTTGTTACCCTTTTTCGCCAGAGTAAGAAAAAGAGTACAACTATGCCAACGAGCAGTGTTTTGAGAATAAGAAATCCCTGAGGAATAAGAAATTGATTTCCATAGTTTACATACCCAACATTACTAAAAAGTGTTGCATGAATAAATATACTAAATGTATGATGAATGATAAAAAATCCAGCACAGATAAAAATTGGAATAAGAAAACCAACAACAAGAGGAATAACTCTTTTTATAGAAGTAAAAACATGTTGCAGGGAAAATGAATCAAGTGCCAGTATAAAAATAAATACAGCAAAAGCGCTAAGATCAAACATTGCAACAACTTTTGTGAGAAAAGAAATGCCGAGGAGCAAACCGGCCAGGAGAAGATAGAGGATCGAAGATGGAAGATTGAAAATAGAACTTTCTTTATGATTTTGTTTAACAGCTTTCCAAACAAGAAGGCCGGCAAGGATATTGGGAAGGAGCATGAAATTTTCTGCGTTAGCAATATTGCCTTCAATAAGCGGAATAGCAAAGAGAAATGCAAAGACACTAGTTGTAATGGCACTTGGAAGAAACTGTTGAAAGAGTTTTTTACTGAGAAAAAAGATAGCCCATGTGGCAAAAATTCCTGCAAGAAGGGATAGGAATTTTGCTGCCATTTGGTCTCCACTAAAAAGAGCATAAATAAGATACAGGACCGGTGGTTTGTTGTCCCAAATGTCACTATACAGAAGTCTGCCATGTCGCAGGGCAAATCCTATGACTTCATATATTCCCTCATCCCCATACCAATAGGGCTCAAAAAGAGATGGAAGCCGAAGAAGGAAAAAAATGACAGTCGTAACTAACAGAAACCAAAATTCTTTGCTTTTTTCGATTCTTGTAAGAAATTTCATGGTAAGAATTGTTATATGGTTATATTGTTACATGGTTATTAACAATTTAGCAATTTAACAATGTAACAATATTCATTATACTTTCTCTGTCACCTTGTATTCTATCCTTTTTCCCAACATGAGCTGGGTATGGGAAATAATTGCAGGAAGTGTTGCCAGAAAAAATCCGGCAATAGGCAAGAGGACAAATTCCAATGGAAATAAAAATTGTTTTAGCTTGGATACATTCTTGGCATGTGGGCGATTGCGAAAATCTATCACAATCATCACTAATGTGGAAAAAAGACAAAGAGTCAAAATACTTCCTGCGAGTTGGGGCATTCGATACCCCAGGGTTGTCCGCGAAAAAACGGGATTGATAAAGGGAATAATATTTGCTGCAACGGTAATAATAAACCAATTGACTGGCCAGAGAAAATGGTCCAAAAGTACATGATACAAAAGAAGTGTTTTTCTAAAAAATGGCACATCTGGTACGGTAAACCACCATTTAATAAAAAGCGGATCATCAGAGACGCCCCATGACCATCTGCGTTGTTGGTCGTAGGTATTACGAAGGCTATGAAAATATTTTACAGAATGAGGATTATCCATAGAGGTTTTTAGAAAAATTGGGTCTACCCATACTTTTCCTTTTAGTGCAAAGAATGCTTTGAAGAAGATGCGATAATCTTCAGGGATAACATCGGTATCCCAAAATCCTATATCAAAAAGCATGCGGAAAGAAAGTGAATAGGTAGAATTGGAGACCAGTCTATCCTTTTGGACTAAAAGGGCAGTACGCCATAAGCTCCCAAAAAAAGAGGTAACCCGTACTGCCGCAGGGACTTGCCAAAAGTTATTGTAGGTCACATTAGCTGATTGCCAAAATTTATGATATCGATTGGTATCCATAAGAAACGCATAGGAGAGATAAGAGAAGTATTGTGGGTCAAAAATAGAATCAGCATCTACACTGGAGATGGTTGCAAAGTCGAGGTCAATGATAGTAGTCTTTATTAGTTTCTCATATGCTATTTTTGCGCCAAAGGACTCATTGGATGATTTTCCTTTTACTTCACCGGTGATATCTGGATGAAAAGTTGGAATAACCGCACCAAAGGTTTTACCAAACTCTTGTACTAATTGTGCTGCCTTTTCTTTGGCTTCTTTTTCCCGTAGTTCCATAGCGAGGATAATAAAAAGCCTTTTATGGGGAAATGTTTGGTGGGCAAGTGTTGCAAGTGTTTCATGGAGTTTTTCTCCCTTTTCTTTATAATTTGGGATAACAATAACATGCGTCACTTTCGAAAAATCTTTTCGTTCTTGTGCTTTTTTAAGCCAATCTTTTCTTTCTGCTTCTTTTATTTTATTTGTGCCAATAAAGGAAAAGACTGCAAGAGAAATCGATTTATAAAACCAATACACATCAAAAAAGAGAATAAAATAGGCAAGAAGGGTGGGGACAAGGTATGATCCCCAAATAGGAAAAAGAATAAGACTCCAGGAAATAATGCCTGGCATGAGTTCGAGAAGCCTTCTTGTTTTGACGGGGTAGGTTGAAAATATATGTTGGAAAAACTTTGTAGGCATATAGATAAATGTAAAATATAAAATCTAAAACTTAAAGCATTTTTACGTTCTACGTTTTAAGTTTTTAGTTTATGTTGAATATCCTCTTCGCATTTTCGCTAGAAATTCTGTCAAATTCTTCAAAAGAAATGCCTTTAAGACGCGCTAAATATTCCCCCACGATTATAACATGAGAAGGCTCATTTTTGCCACCTCTGAAAGGAATTGGAGAAAGGAATGGACTATCTGTCTCGGTGACAATCCTGTCCATAGGTGCTGCCTTTGCCAGATCAGAGAGCGACGTTGTCTCTCCTGGCGCCAATCCAGGATAGGTGGTGTTGCCATCAAATCCAATGCAAAAGCCCATCTGCAGAGCAGATTTTAATACTTCCAAATCTCCTGCAAAGCAGTGAAACATGCCTGGATTGTCTGTTTTTAATAGACTTTTGTGATGTTTGAGAATTTCTATAATGTCTTTTCCCGCATGCCTGCCATGAATTTGCAAAGGCAGATGTACTCGATGTGCAAGTGCAATTTGTGCCTCAAAAACTTCCTTTTGCAGCTTTGGTTCCACAATGCCATTTGATTGATAAGAGAAGTAATCGAGCCCAATCTCCCCAATAGCCACAACCTTTGGCATCTGGGCCATTTTCTTAAGTTCATCAATCCACTCTTTTGGTTCGTCATTGCGAGCCGAAGGCGTGGCAATCTCCTCCTTTCTTAAATCTTTAATCTTAAATCCTAAATCTTTCTGGTCTGCATGATGTGGATGCACTCCGACAATTGCATACAAATGCTCGTATTTTTGTGCCAGTTCTACAGCTTTCAAAGAAGAATCAAGCTTGGTGCCGGTATTGATAATAGTGGTTACGCCATTTTTAAAAGCTCTTTGTATTACTTCATCTATGTCTTTTTCAAAGGCATGGAAATTTAGGTGGCAATGGACATCTATCATAAAGGTAGTATACGCTTACACGAGGCGTGGGAAAAGAGGAGTCGTTGCTGTAATTTCTGGTCCCTGAAACTGCTTTTCAATTTTTCCTGCTGTTTCTGGAAGAAATGGTTCCAAAAGTCCTGCAATTTCTTGAAGTTGGTCAATACAGTGTGCAAGGACATCTTTTAGTCGTTCGTCCTGTTTTTTAAGTAAATCCCATGGTTTTTCTTCGTCAATATATTTATCTGTCTCGCGAATTTTATTCCAAACAAAGGCAAGTGCATCATTAAATCGATACTCGCTTAATGCTTTAGTATATTCCTCAACGCCGATAACATGCATAGATGTCCTGTCGCTACTTCCCATAAGCGTGAAATGGGAATTCTCACATAGCTTGGCTACACGAGAGACCAAATTTCCTAGTCCATTTGCTAAGTCTGCGTTATGACTATCTTTAAATTTTTCCCAGGAAAAATCACTATCTTCCCAAGGATGAATTTTTGCCAAAAGGTAATAGCGAAGCGTATCTATTCCATATTCTTTGGTAACCGCAATAGGGTCGATGGTATTCCCAAGACTTTTACTAATTTTTTGCCCATCCACTGTCATAAATCCATGAATAAAGACTTGAGCAGAGTTAGGTAGCTTTGCGGAAAAAAGCATTGCCTGCCACATAGCCGCTTGTTGTCTTACTTGATCTTTTCCTGCAAATTGGTAAACTGGCCAGAATTTTTCAAAATTCTTTGTATCTTCAGGCCAACCAATTGTCGAGACGTAATTGATAAGTGCATCAAACCAGACATACATAACATGCTCTTCATCTCCGGGAACATCTATTCCCCAAGGCATTTTAGATTTAAGACGGGAAATGCTAAAGTCTTGAAGTCCTTGTTCAACAAAATTGTGTATCTCATGCAACTTACTTGCAGGGACAACAAAATTCGGATTTTTCTTATATAAATCTAAAAGTTGTTGCTGGTATTTTGAAAATCGAAAGAAATAATTTTCTTCTTCATAGGTTTGGATTTCAAGGTTGGGATGGAGAGGGCATTTACCATCTACTAATTCAGAATCTGTTTTTTCCAACTCACACCCTACGCAATATTTAATTTTATATTGCTTCTTATAAATGTCGTCATTCGCTGCACAAAGCTTCCAAAATTCTTGTGCTGCTTTTACATGGTGCTCATCTGTTGTTCTAATAAAATTGGTGTAACTGAGGTTGAGGGCATCTTTTAAGAGTCGAAATTTTGCAGAATACTCATCGCAATATTTCTGTGGTGTTTTATTTTGCTCTACTGCTTTCTGATATATCTTTTGTCCATGTTCATCTGTGCCAAAGTTGAATACAACTTCATCTCCAAGAATTCTATGAAATCTTGCAATAACATCTGCTTGAATTAACTCAAGTGCCATTCCTATGTGCGGTTCTGCATTTACGTAAGGAGTAGTAGTTGTGTTGTAATATGTTGCCATGCTCAGATTGTATCAGAGAACATAGCTTCCAACAAGCCTGAGGAAATATGTATAATGAATTAATTCATTATACAATAACAAACAAAATAATAAGCTTATTTCTTCTTCAGAAAGAAAAGCTCTAGCGTCCCAAAAAGTGCTACAAGGACCAAGAGAAAGAAAATATCTGTGAGATTAATGAAGCGAAGTAGTAGATAGCTGGTAAGAAGGAGTGCAATAAGCACGCCTTGCAAATAGCTATGGAATAAATACGTGCAAAGAGAAAATATTGCTCCCATAAATAGTATGCCAACAAGCGGTAAAAGCGGGAGTGAAATAAACTTCCATACAATGATATAGCTTGGTGGATAACTATTAAAGTAATAGGCGATACAAATAGAAAGTAGGATAAAAAGAAGAAAAAAATGAAATGGCCTTTTCTTATTCCGCATTCCCTTAGTCTAGCAAAAATTAAGGTCTTGACAAAGCCTAGCAGTCATACTATGATAGTGCTAAGTTGCCTTAGTGCGCAGATAGTAAGATACTAAGATATGAGGTGCATGTACAACAAAAAATTACTTTATATCTTACTATCTTTATATCCTAATATCTCAAAATTATGAATGATCTTACAGCTCGACAAATACAAATTCTCAAAAGCCTTATCGAGGAATATATCAATACTGCAGAGCCGGTTGGCTCGGAAACGCTTGAAAAGAAGCACAATTTATCTGCAAGCCCTGCCACCATCCGCAATGAAATGGTTCGGCTTGAAGAGCTGGGGTATCTGAAAAAACCTCATACATCAGCAGGACGTATTCCAACAGCAGTAGCAATGAAATTCTACGTGAAGCAGCTCATGAAGGAAAAAGAAATGTCGGTTGCAGAAGAAGTTGCGGTAAAAGAAGGAGTTTGGGATTATCGGGAAAAAGCGCAGCAATTTTTACGTGCACTTACTAAATCCCTTGCAGACAAAACAGGGACACTCGCTGTTGCCACAACCGATGAAGGAGATATTATTGCAGCAGGGTATGCTAATTTGCTTAAGATGCCAGAATTTTATGACATTGACATTACCATGAATCTCCTTAGTGCATTAGATGAATTTGATACGCTGCAAAGTGTATTTATTCATGCGCAGGAAGAGCAGGATATTTGTGTATTGCTGGGTGAAGAATTGGGCCCACGGCTTTCTGGTCCATACGGATTTGTTTTTACAAAATACCAGACGCCTATGCACTTGTCTGGAGAAATAGGGATTATTGGTCCAACCAGACTTAATTATACTGCAGTGATTCCAGTGGTGAGATACTTTGGAAATCTTATCGAAGAAGTGGCAAAGGGATGGTAACTTGCAAAAGCAAGAGTAAAAAGTAGAAAGTTAAAAGGTAAAAGTTATGAACGATGATATAAGAGATGATAAGGATAAAAAAGAAGAAGTCATTCTGGGGAGTGAACAAAGTGAAGCGACGCCAGAATCAAACGAAGATGCTGGTCAAGCCAGCATGACAGATGCGAATGAAGTTGTACAAGAAGTAGCACAATTAAAAAACCTGAGTCAGCAGTTTGAAAACAATTATAAAAGGGCTCTGGCAGATTATCAAAATCTGCAAAGACGAACGCAAGAGGAAAAAGTAGAGTGGATACGGATGGCGGGAAAAGATTTAGTATTGAAATTTTTACCGGTTTTAGATACACTGATACTTGCCCAAAACCATCTGCAGGATAAGGGAATCGCTTTGAGCGTTGACCAATTTATGAAAGTGTTATCGGAAGAAGGGGTAGAAAAAATTGAGACAATAGGAAAAGAATTCGATCCGATAACAATGGAAGTAGTAACAACAAAAGAAGGAGAAAAAAAGGCAGCAGGAAAAGTAGTAGAAGAAACACGTGCAGGATTTATGTATTACGATAGCGTATTACGACCAGCACAAGTTGTGGTTGGGGCGTAAATTGCTAAATTGCTAGCAATGTAACCATTTGACAATTTAACAATTTGAAACTTGAATAAACAAAACAGAAAGGTTATAACACTATTAAAATAATTAAACTATGAGTAAGATTATCGGTATTGATTTAGGAACAACCAATTCATGTGTTGCCGTGATGGAGGGTGGACAACCAAAAGTTATCCATTCTGCAGAAGGCAGAAATGTGATTCCATCTGTTGTGGATCCCAAAACACATGTTGTTGGTGATGTGGCAAAGCGACAAATGGTATTAAAGCCCCATGAAACAATTTATTCGGTAAAGCGTCTCATGGGACGCAAATTCTCCGATCCATCAGTGCAACGAGATATCAAGTTGCTTCCCTACAAAATTAAAGCAGGACGAGACGACATGGCAGATGTTGAAGTAGACGGGAAGACGTATACTCCTCAAGAACTTTCTGCAATGATACTCCAAAAAATTAAAGCAGATGCAGAGGCATATCTTGGAGATAAAGTAACGCAAGCAGTGATTACGGTTCCTGCATATTTTGATGATAGTCAGCGCCAAGCAACCAAGCAGGCAGGAGAAATTGCAGGACTTGAAGTGATGCGTATTATCAATGAACCAACTGCTGCAGCGCTTGCGTATGGACTAGATAAGAAAAATGCTCATACCATTGCCGTGTATGATTTGGGTGGTGGTACATTCGATATTTCTATTCTCGAGCTTGGTGAGGGGGTATATGAAGTAAAATCCACTAACGGTGACACGCACTTAGGAGGAGATGATTTTGACCAACTGATCATTAACTATTTGGCAGATGAATTTAAGAAAGAAAATAATGTAGATTTAAGAAAAGATCCTCAAGCACTGCAACGACTTAAAGAAAGTGCAGAAAAAGCAAAAATTGAATTATCTTCTTCGCAAGAAGCGCAAATTAATCAACCATTTATTACCCAAGGCCCTAATGGTCCACTCCACCTTACCATGACCCTTACGCGAGCAAAACTCGAATCGATTGTTGATTCACTTATCCAACAGACGCTTGGTCCTGTTGAAAAAGCACTCAGCGATGCAAAAAAAGGGAAGAGTGATATCGATGAAGTTGTGATGGTAGGCGGTATGACACGCATGCCAAAAGTTATCGAGACGGTTACGAAATTCTTTGGGAAAGAACCAAATAAATCGGTGAATCCAGATGAGGTTGTTGCGATTGGCGCTGCTATTCAAGGTGGTGTCTTAGGAGGAGAAGTACATGATGTATTGCTTTTGGATGTGACGCCACTTACTCTTGGACTTGAGACAATGGGCGCAGTCTCAACACCGCTCATTCCAAGAAATACTACTATTCCAACCAGCAAGTCGCAGGTTTTTTCAACAGCAGCAGATAACCAAACCCAGGTAGAAATTAATGTGTTACAAGGAGAGCGTCCAATGGCAGCAGACAATAAATCACTGGGAAGGTTTATTCTCGATGGTATTCCCCCAGCACCTCGCGGTGTCCCACAAGTTGAAGTTACTTTTGACATCGATGCAAGTGGCATTGTGACAGTAAAAGCAAAAGATAAAGCAAGCAATAAAGAACAGTCTATTAAAATTACTGGTAGTACAGGACTTTCAAAAGAAGAAGTAGAGAAAATGACAAAAGAAGCAGAGCTTCATGCAAAAGAAGATGAAGAGAAAAAAGCACAGGTAGAAGCACGAAATCAAGCAGACTCTCTTCTCTTTACTGCAGAAAAAGCACTCAAAGATGGTGGAGATAAAGTACCAGCTGACGTGAAGACAGAAGTTGAAGAAAAAATTAAAGCACTCAAAGATATTTTGGACAGTGGTAATAAAGAAGATTTGGAAGCAAAGACAAAAGAGTTATCTGAGACGCTTCAGAAAATTGGTCAGGCAGCCTATGGTTCGGCACAAGGTGCTCCACAAGAACCAGAGGTAGAAGCAAAGGAAGAAGATGGTTCGGCAAGCTCACCACAAGAGGGAAAAACAGAAGATAGTTCAAGTGATGAGAAAAAAGATGCACAAGAAGGTGAAGTGGTAGAAT
>JANWIQ010000010.1 GCA_025449795.1 Minisyncoccota bacterium | reverse complement strand
CCGCCATGGCGGAATGAATCGAGAACTGCATGTCCTTAAACTTCTCGACTCGTTTCACTCGCTCGAAGAATAATCATTTACTGATATTTCTCGTTCATTATCACTAATAACTTTAAACTTTAATTCCCACCTTTTACTTGGCGTCAAACTTCCCAACCTTTCCGGCCACTCTATAACAACGACATTATCGAGATTTTTCATAAGCTCTGTGAGTCCCAAGCCTTCAATTTCTTTTTCTGTTTGCAACCTATACAAATCAACATGATAGAAAAATTTGCTATTTGCTATTTGATATTTGACATTGGATATTCCGTACTGTCGTACGATCACAAATGTTGGCGAGATAATTCTTTTTTGTATTCCTAGCCCTTTGGCCAATCCCTGCACAAAAGTTGTTTTGCCTGCACCCAAATCTCCATACAAAAGCATAACACCGCCACTTGCTATTTTCTCGGCAAACTTTTGTGCAAACTCTTGTGTTTCTTCTGCATTTTTACTTAAAAAAACCTCTTCCATACTGCTTTTCCTTTTGCTGTTTGCAAGACAATTAGTATACCACAGCTTCCTAAAAGCCCAAAGCCAAGAAGAATTATACCAATTGCCATCCATTGCACCGATATCTCCTTGTGATCTGCTTCTGCGGCAACTAGCGTTGGCTTATTTTCTAACGTAGGCTGAGCGGAAGCTGTCCCAAGCACTGCACCAAATGAACTAATAGCAGTGGGGGTATTTGATAAAGGTGCCAAACTTATCGAATGGGTGGGGGTATTTATTGGCTTGGGTGTAGGAGTAAAAGTTGGAGTTTTAGGGATAGCAGTTGCCGTAGGTGGCACTGGGGTATCGGTTGGCGTGGGGCTTGGAGCAATAGCTTCTTCAAAAACAACATCATCAAAATATGCATTGGCAACTTGACCAGCAGTTTTAGTGGTAAGAATGAGACGAATTTTTGCAGAATTCGCTGTGGATGGCGCTTGAATAACTCCTGTTGAAAGAGGTGTCCAATCACTATTTGTACTCGCGCTGCTATCGGTAGGCGTTGTTAATTGTGACCCTGACCCATCACTACTTCCATACCATGCAACCCGTATTAAAAACCCCGAAGTATTGGTGTTGGTGGTTTTTCCGAAGGCTGAAAATGTGTAGAACATGCCTGGTTCGGTATTAACTACGGTTGTTTGGAAGCCATATGATGACGTTTTATCACTATTTATTTTTATTGCATAAAGACCCTGATGCACTGCTTCAGCAGAAACCGTCGCTGTTGTTGCTCCTCCTGAAGTAACCCACGATTCAAGTGTTCCCGATTCAAATCCTGTTGAAAGTAACGTAGCCGCAAAAACGTTTTTTGGCACAAAGAAAAATAAAATGAGGAAAATTATGAAGAAAATTTTGGGCAGATTTCGTGAACACATATCTTGTATTCACCACAAGTATGTCCTCACATTGACACCGTGTCAACCTCAAAAATACTTGCAATCGTATAATGGCTTGTAAATGATATATCTTTCCCATTGGGAACGAAAGGATCGTCCATAATATAATTACCACCAGATCCTCCTTTTAATACAACAAAATGTGTACCTCCATACGCATACATCCCCACAATTACTGGGCCGTTTGGCAAATCACTATCTATTAAAGAATCAATCCTGCTGTCTGGCCAACTATTTCCTGAAACATTTGTTGGATTTCTGCTTATAGAATGCCCTTTTGCGTTAATCGAATATGCCAAAAGAGCGGTTCCAACATCAAAATTTTGGAAGGATGGTGCGGCAATATCTGAAGGCAAAATATCAGTATGACCCATATGGCTTGCAACCATGGCAAGTGATGTTATGAGACAACCATATCCTGCAATAGAGTATCCTGATTGGCCATTTATAGCAATGTTTCCCCATTGAGAATCACGTTGATTATAATAACAACCCCAACTATCACAAGAAGTTTGTCCAGATAATAATGATGCTCCCCCTTGAGATGTTACGAAATTTGAGAAACTCGCTAATTCTGCCTGCGCAGCAGTTAATTGTTGTTGATAAATCGCTTCGCTGCCCTGGGTTTGTGAAAGTAAACTTTGTTTTGCTGCTTTCTCCTGATCTAGCTGGGTATTGTATGCAGTAAGCTGTACATTCAGCGCCTCTACCTGCTTTTTTTCATCTTCATAAATTTGTTTTTGGTTGGCATAATCATTTTTTGCCTGCACGGTGTCATAGACAAGCTGCTTGTCATGCGCTTGTGCTATTTTTAAGTAATTTGCCCGAATAAAAAAATCATGGATATCGCTTGCTGCCATTAATACCTGGAATGGCTGAGAAGACCCAACTTCATACGTTGCGACAATCTTCGTAAGCAATACTTTTGTCAGGTTGTCTATAGATCCTTGCAACGAGCTAATTTTTGTATTTGCCGTTGCAATATTTAAGGTAAGGTCCATTATTTTTTGTTGGGTATCGTTAATTTGTAGTTGTGTCAGCTGGATTTGGCTATCCATAACACTTATTTGTGTAGAAAGGGTTTTTTCTTGTCCTTGTAAATCAGAAATTTTTGATTCTAAGTTACTTATTTGCTGCTCAAGGCTTTGGACTGCTGAAGAAGTATCAGGCGTTGGGGTTGCAGTTGGGGTAACGGTCTGTGCATATATCCGTATATACGGTAAGCAAAAACCAGTAAAGAGCATACATAATGCAGTAATGATTGAAAGAATTTTTTTTAGCATACTCTGTATCATGTATTACGTAGTATGTATTATGTATTTTCTTTCCTTAATACGTAATACGTAATACTTATTTAATGTAGCGACGTACAGCCAAAAGACTAGCAAACCATCCAAGAAGCATAGAAAGGACCACCTCCCCCGCGAGAAGAAGTCCATAGAAATACCAAGGAACTGGGAAAAGAGGAATTCCCTGCAAGAAATTTTCAAGTAAGGGGGTTGAGAAAAAAAGCGTTGCCGAGACAACAACCCATCCAACAAATGTCCCTATCAATCCATAAAACATTCCTTCATAAATAAATGGCCAACTAATGTACCACTTGGTGGCACCGATAAGTTGCATGACCTCTATTTCTTCTTTTTTCTGAGAAATTTTCATACCAATAATGGTCGCCATAATAAGAATAGAAACAATAGATAATACAACAATGAGTCCTAGTCCAATTGCCCGAATTGCATTCGACCAGGTAGTGAGCGTTGCAACCACATCCTGCTGAAATACTACTTCCTGCACAATAGGATTATTTTTAAGTGAATTCGAAATAACAGGCAAATCCGTTATTTGGAATGTAGATATTTCCAAAGAAGCAGGTAACACATCTGCGGTAACCAAATCCAAAAGTAGTGGATCATTTTTGTTTTGCTGTTTGTAAATTTGTAATGCTTGTTGTTTGGAAACAAATTTCAGACTTGAAACTTTTCCTGTTGCCTGCAACGTATTTTTTAGACTATCAATTTGGGTTGTCGTTGCTTCATCGTGAAAAAATGCAGTAACTTGTGGCTTGGACTCAAAATAATTGAGAATTTTGGAAGAGCCAAGAATCAGGATAGTAAATACCGATACTGCCAAAAAAGTTACTACCATTATCATAATGGCGGCAAGTGCCTGGTAAGGCGATCTTCGTATATGTTTCCACGTTGTTGCAATATGTGTATCCATAGTATATTATTCCATCACTTCGGGTATCTCTTTTACATCTGCTTCTTTTTCAAATCCAAATGGCATCTCTTGTCCTGAATTTTGCTGATGGACTTGTCCTGCTTGCTTTTTGGCGGATTTTTTCTGAAGGACTTGCCCTGACCGAAGGGTTGCCCGAGCTTTTGCCAAAAGGTCGGATAACTTTTTTGTCTCTTTCTTATGATCTTCTTCTTTGGGCTCTTCGGGTTCTTGGGGTGGTTCAGGCTCTTTGGAAGATTCCTTATGAACCTTTTCTCCAATCTTCTCTTCTTTTACCTCTTGAGTTTTATTCTTTGCAGAGTGCGCCGCTACCGTGTAGCTAGCCCCCTTGGGGGATTTTTCATCCTTTACTACTTTTCCTTTATCCAGACCTACTACCCTTTTTTTCATTTTATTGACAATATCTATATTGTGGGTTGCCATAATAATCGTTGTCCCCATTTCATTAATTTTTTCTAAAAGTTGGACAATTTCAAATGCTGTTTGGGGATCCAAATTTCCGGTAGGCTCGTCTGCGAGAAGAATTTCTGGAGAAAGTGCTAGTGCCCGTGCAATTGCAACGCGTTGCAATTCTCCACCCGACAATTGAATAGGAAATTTCTCCTTATGCTCAAGAAGTCCTACCATTTGCAATAATTCTTCAGCCCGCTGTACTCCTTCTTCAAGTTTTGTACCAGCGACTTGCATCGGGAGGACAATATTTTCAACAATTGTCCTATCTGCGAGGAGTTTGAGATCTTGAAAAACAACACCAATTTTTTTTCTCAGGCGAGGAATTTTATTTTCTGGAAGTTTTACGATATCAAAATCGCTTACGATAATTGTGCCTTCTGTCGGGAGCATATCCCGTACCAAAAGGCGAAGCAAGGTGGTTTTACCAGACCCTGTATGCCCTACCAAAAAAACAAATTCACCCTTGTCTACAAAAAGGGTAATATTGGAAAGTCCCGCAACTCCAGTCCCAAATACTTTTGATACATTCTCAAGGCGTATCAATGCTCAACCTCCACCTTTCCTACATCCATAAGCCATCCGGCTTGCTGGGCTTTTTGGGTTGCTCCCCATACTTTTACGCTGTGGCCAATAAATTGTGATAAATCAACAAGAGAAGAGGTCATATAGACATACTGGCTGGCGCCTCCAGGACGGACTAAATGATATTGTCCCTCAGTCCCAATACCCCCTTTTTGGACAACGCCTTCTGCGGTATCCTTAAATGTTGTGCTGTCACCACTGCCATACGTAACACCTTGTGCTACGCTCCCTGACGAAGCTGTCCCACTGGTACTTCCAGGCAGCACAGTACCTGCATGCTTTGCCAGCACATATCCACTACCAATTCCCAGGAGAATAACCAAAATAAAAAGAATAATTACCTTGCTTGAGAATAATGGGGTTGAAGTAGACATATCATGAAAAACATTTTCTGTTTTTGTTGGCATTGTGTCTTGGGTATCCATATTCATTTCACCTCCCCCGTTAGATAATTCTGTCCCAATAGATAATTTCATATCTAACTAGGATGTGGCCACGTTGGATGCTTTGCTATCCAACCTAGCTGCTATCATTAATTAACGTGACGATCCTACCCACATAGGCAGGATACATCCAGTATTACACATTTGCTATTTTTTGGCAACCCTTCGCTATCTATTCAATAACGCTCGCCCAACAAAAACAACTCCGAAAGCAGCTGCGACAACAACTACTTCCCTGAGGAAGAAAAAAACCATAGGGTAAGAGTATAGCAATACTCCTGAAAGTAACTTGTAAGAAAGTTTCTATGAGATGGGAAAATAATTTTTGTAAAAAATCCGTAAGATTGTAAAGGAAAAGTAAGAATTGTTATAAGCTTTTTTCTTTGAGAATAAAATTATACCGCGAGAGGAAATTTACCTTCTAACGCTATTCTCATCATGGATGTCGTCATAAGCAAGCGCGGAAATTGGGAGGGGAAAGTTTCGGCAAGAATATACAATAATTCTTGCAAATGCGGTTTGTGCCCTGCATAAGCCATAATTTCCTGGTACGAACAGCCAATCGTAAATGGCAATCCCATGGCTTCTTTCATACCCAATCGCTCTAACTCTACTCTTTTTTCTAAATAATTTTCTTCTTTTATTAAATGTTCCATTTCCCACGCAATATGGGTAAAAAATGCTGGGTACTGAGATAAAACCAGCGCATTCGTACCAAAAAGCGGGGCAAGCATGCGGGTTGCCGGCTCTATTTCTTTTTCTTCTTTGGCATATTTTGTATGAAAAATATCAAAAATATCTACTTCATATTGCTGTGCATCAAGACGGGACATTTGCTCCTGCCCAATAACCACCCCTTTTACTCCTTCACGAAGTGCAATGGTAATGACCAGTAACTTGGCATTGAGAATTTGTAAGTCATACACTGTTTTTTGGATATGATCTTTTTCTTCAGGATGTAAACGGTGAATAAATTGGGCCATTTTCGCTGTCGGGGAATAAATACCAATAACTTCCCTATTGGTAAAATTAATTGCTTCTGCCGTTGCAACACCAAAATACTCGGAGGTGACATTTGCTTTGATTTTGCCCCATACATAGACGAAGTATTCTTCAAAGTTGGCAATATACTGGAAAAGAAGCGGAATAAAAGGGGCATTGAGTGTCCTTTTTATGTCGTCATAGGTTTGACGGACTTGTTCTGATGCATTTTCTTCAGGAATAGGTTTTATCCGAAGCATACTGTTATTCTAACACAAAGTTTCTTGTCATTCTGAATTGAAAGAAGAATCTACACGCAATAATAAATCTATTTTGCTTGGGAGATAGTTGTAGCAGGTGAAGTAACAGAATCGGCTGTTTTTTGGTATTGCATGCCAAGATAAAAACCAATAAATGGTAAGGCGATAAAAAGAAGAAACGCGATTGTTTTGGAAAGCGGGGTTACGGTGGTAAGATGATATGAAAGTGAGCCTTTTTTTCGTGTCTTTGCCATATATCTATAGTGAGATACATTCATTCAAAATGCAAGAGGGT
>JANWIQ010000009.1 GCA_025449795.1 Minisyncoccota bacterium | reverse complement strand
TTTTCTTTGGATTTCCTTTATGGTGGTTTGGCGCAGGGCTGGTGGGGGTCACAGGAATGGTGCCGCTTATCTGGAAATTTTTGCATGAGTATCAACGCCAGCGTGTGCTTACTTTCTTACACCTTACCAATGACCCTTTGGGCACGTCATACAATGCTATCCAAGCAGTTATCGCGGTAGGGTCGGGAATGCTCTTTGGTAAGGGCTTGGGACAAGGGACACAATCTGCGCTAAAATTTTTACCTGAAAAACAAACAGATTTTATTTTTTCTACCCTTTCTGAGGATTTGGGCTTTGTTGGCGCATTATTGGTGATTGCTGCATTTATTTTTCTTTTATATAGACTTTTTGTGGTTTTTACCCAGACAGAGGACACATTTTCACAAGTTATTATAGCTGCCTCATTTTCACTCTTACTTGTCCAATTTTTTGTTAATATAGGCATGAATATTGGTCTTTTGCCTATTGTAGGAGTTACTTTGCCTTTTGTATCCTATGGAGGGAGCTCTCTTTTATCTAATGCAATAATCCTTGGTGTTGTTTCCCAAATTGCTACTCATGCTCGAAAAAAACACACACTGGAAATTACCTAATAGCTTTGGTATAATTGTATCTTACTATGAAATACGCAGTAATTTCTTCTGGAAACAAGCAATATAAGGTTGCAGAGGGTGATACGATTGTTGTAGATAGGCTAGATGCAAAGAACGAGTATAATTTTCCACAAGTGCTCCTTTTTGTTGATGGTAACACAAGAAAAGTAGGCACGCCGCTCCTTGCAGACGTTGTGGTAAGCGGAAAAATTGTGGAAGACCTACGAGGACCAAAAATTCGTGTTTCTAAATTTAAAGCAAAGGCAAAATATAGACGGGTAACCGGTTTCCGTGCTGCACAGACAAAAGTACAAATACTTGAAATTAAGGGAGCAAAAGAATCAAAGGAACCAAAAGAGTCAAAAGTAAAATAGTGGTTGACATCTGTGAAAATATTTACTAAACTGGTAAAAGTTTTCACAGATATTTAATTTACTTTCATTTTTTATTTGTAACATATGGCACACACAAAAGCAGGAGGGTCAACAAAAGGAAATAGAGATTCCAGAGCAAAACGCTTGGGCGTAAAGCTTTATGGTGGTCAAAAAGCCATTAATGGTAACATTATCGTCCGCCAAAAGGGCAGTAGAATTCATCCAGGCAAAGGGGTAGATATAGGAAGAGACTTTACTATTTACGCGGTGCAAGAAGGGACCGTGCAATTTAGGACCTATAAAGGGAAAAAGGTAGTAGACGTGACGAATGGATAATAATAACGAAAGAATATTTGAGCTTGAAACACACTTAATTCAATTTAATCCACTCCAACCCCGTGGTGTCATTACCCCTGACTCTCTTTCTGAATTGGTTGATTCTATACGTGAGCAAGGCATTCTTGAGCCATTGGTTGTTGCAGATACCCCAGCAGGGTATCAGCTCATTGCAGGAGAGAGACGTCTGAGGGCTGCAAAGATATTAGGATTTGCAAAGGTGCCTGTCGTCATAAAGCAAGCAACGCCACAGAGTATATTGGAAATGTCCATTGTGGAAAATGTGCAACGGGAAGATCTCAATCCAATTGAGAGGGCGCTTGCCTATAGAAGACTTATTGACGAATTTGGTCTTGGGACAACAGAAGTTGCAAGAAAAGTGGGCAAAAGTGCGCCAACTGTGTCTAATACCATCCGTCTTTTATCCTTGCCTGATGCAATTAAAGATGCACTCGTTGCTGGGGTAATTACCGAAGGGCATGTACGTCCGCTTATTTCTCTTGGTGATCCGGCACTTATGCTGGACCTTTTCAAAAAAATTCTTCGTGAAAATAGTACGGTACGGGATACAGAAGAAATGGCAAGGAAAGCAAAAGGAGAAATTGAGAAAAAAGAACCTCATAGTCCTAAGTCCAAAATTTATAATGAAGAGCTTGTGAATATGGGAGAAGAATTAAAAACTCACTACAATTTTAGTAGAGTTGATTTATCCCAATCCGGTAAAAAGACGCGGGTTATTTTGGAAATGAATGGTGATCCGCAAGAAACAACTCCTCTTCTTAAGCAAGTGGTAGAAAGACTCCTCCAATCCTAGTTGAGATATTAGGATAGTAAGATACTAAGTAATTAGTTTTTTTTGCTTCTTTCACTCTTTTTACCCGATATCTTAATATCGGGTCACTTAATATCTATTTTAGGGGATTATTTACCGCATGAGCCTCGGTAATAGGCCAGTAGACAAACATTGATTCCCCGATGACATTCCCTGCCGGCACAAATCCCCACTCACGAGAATCAGAGCTATATTGCCTATTATCTCCCATAACAAAATATTCACCAGCAGGGACAGTAATGGTCTCTTCTTCTTTTAAGAAGGATCCGCCGTATGTTTTTACATCTGGTTTTAAAAACGAACTCTCATCAAATTTATTGCCATTTAGATAGACATCGCCACTTTGGAGCATGATCGTATCTCCAGGAAGACCAATCACACGCTTAATAAAGTCTTTATCAGGCTCTGGTGGTGCCACAAAGACAATCACATCGCCGCGGACAGGCTGATGAAATCGAAGGGTAATTAGATTGGTGAGTACATATTGCGAATTAAGGAAGTTAGGAAACATAGAATCGCCATTCACTTGAAATGGGCGGAATAAAAACATGTAAATAACCAAAAAGATTGCTGCAGCAACGAGAATGCTTTGAATGGTATCAACGAGAAAAGCGTAGATCTTTTTGAAAATAAACATATCTCTATTTTCCTGGATTGATGCTTCTTTGTCAATCAAGAGAAATTAAGGTAAAATGTGGTGACAGGACGGTTTCAGCCAAAGGCTGATAGTCCTGTGGACTAAGCTCAATGGAGCGGACCGAAGGGAGCTCGCTTGCTTGACAAGCGTGGGTGAGTTGCTTCATTAAGATGGATCTATAGCTCAGTTGGTTAGAGCGTTCGATTCACATTCGAAAGGTCAGAGGTTCGAGTCCTCTTAGATCCACTACATTGAAGAAGTCAGAGGTTCAAATCCTCTACCGTCCACAGATTTTTATGATTCTGCAGGTTCTCCGGTAGGTGGAGTATCAGAAGCTGGATTTAAATAGTTTGCTGTCATAGTTAAAGTATACATTAGCTCTTCCTGTGTTAAAGGGGTGCGAGGATTGGGGGTAGTTATAATATCTTCCCATTGGCTTTTTTCAGAACTTGTTATATCCCATCCCCCTCTTTTATTTCTCTCCAATACTGCATGGTACCAGTCTTTGCCGTTTTCAGATAAAACGTGCATAGCTATACTTCCAGTATGTTCAAAACTCGTATTAACGTTGTGGGCGGGACTGCCGTCGATACTTATTCTTACCTCACTATCAAATAATGCTCTTTCAGTACTACCTGGCTGAATAGTATCTATGCTTATTAGTGTGCCATTTTCATCAAGAAATATTTCATTGCATAGCGCGGTTATTTCTGGATTATCTTCTGCCTCAGCTGCTTCTGCTTCTTGTGTTGCAATGTCGAGAACAAGATTTTCTTCCTCATGTGAAATTTCTGTGGGTTCGAGAGTGCTTGAGGCTTTTAGATGTTCAGGAGTTTCACGTAAGATAATATCGACTAAATCGACTTCATCTGTACCTCTTTTCTCTTTACTTTCTTCATATCGAAATAATTCCCACTCGTCTCCAACTTTTCTGTACACATATACAAATTTCTGATTTTTCGCTTCATCTGTTGCTTTAGCTCCCCATACATATAATAAGTCCGGATTATTTTGAGAATCGTACGTTACCCGTGCGCCTCCGTATAAACGATCGGGTATTAATAATTCATGCCTAGGTGTACCTTGTTGCGCGATTTGTTCGGGGTCAGGGTCAGTTGTACCTCTTGCAGTTCCTTTTTCTCGTAAAGCTTTTGCTAATGCTTCTGCTTTTCTGGAGATTTCATTTTGCGGTGCTGTTTCTGGAGGTTGTCCGCCTTCACGGTTACTCATTTCTGCTCCGCCACCTGGTTGGTTACTCATACTTTCAGTATCAAGGCAAGAAGATTATTTGTCAAGGTTTTCATCTCTTTCTGTAATCTTGTTTGGTAATTTAAGGGAAATAAGGAGTGCGACAAGTATCACAAATATACTATAAAAAATTGTTGTCTTACTTGCATCTACTGTGGCCTGGTTGGCTAGGGTAGTAATTTCATGGGTTATTGTCGGAGGGACGCATTTTGCAGGAATAAATGAAGAGCCGAATTCTATATTGGAGGATTGCTTATTTACTGCATGTACAATAGTGGGTTTAATTTGTGAAGGCAGGGTGGTGCTATTTTGGATATTGTTAACCAGATTGGAAGACAGGAATGAAAGTAGTATTGCTCCTAAAATCGCTGTGCCAAATGTAGCACCAATATTCCTTGAAGTGGTATTTATTCCAGATGCTTCTCCTGCTTCCTGTACGGATACTGCAGAAAGGGCCATATTATTTGCCAGGGAAATAAAAATTCCCATGCCAATACCAAAAATGGCAAGGCCAGGAGCCAGACTCCATACAGATCCTGTTGCAGAAAGCATGAAATACAACACCACAAATCCTACAATTTCTAGGACAAGTCCCAATTGGATAAGGCGCTTGGGGGCAATAAATTTACTTACAAATCCGGAGAAAGGAGATGCGATAAGAATAGCCAAAGGTAGAGGAAGAAGCGCAATTCCCGTCTGAAATGCATTTAGATTTTTTACTGCCTGCAAAAATACCGGAAGGACAAAGGTAAGCCCTGTCTGCCCAAGTATAGTAATACATACCAGGCTTGTTGCCGTAAGAAATTGTGAGTTGGAAAAAATCTTTAGTGAGACAAGAGGTGCACAGTCTGTCTTGTCCACATGACGTTCTCAGAGAGCAAAAAATACAAGCAGAATAAGTCCTGCAATAATAAAAAGCGGCACAAAGGACCATTGGCCAAAATTTAGCGCATACCCAAGCACTGTAAGCGGTTGGATGGCTTGTATCCACCCATATGTGGATGCTTCTATGACTGCAAAGACAATAAGAAAAAGTCCTGCCCCGGAAAGCACTATGCCACCATAGTCTATTTTGGGTTTAATGCCTTTTTCGGACGCTTCATGAATAAGAAAAGAGCCAATAACAAGAAGTGCTGCGACACCGACATTTATCCGAAATGCCCAGCGCCAGGAGTAATAGGTAGTCAGGAAGCCGCCAAAAATAGGTCCCAGAGCCGCTGCAGCAGCTGCAATGCCTCCCCAAATACCAAAGCCTACTTGCCTGTCCCGGCCGTGATAGGTAGATACCAAAAGAGATGCGGTAGCGGGAAGCATAAGGGCAGCGCCAATACCTTCTATAATTGCCTCGCCCCATATCATGGTAGAGACATTACCGCTTATAGATGTAATAAAAGACCCGATAGCAAATATAACCGCTCCTGCCACAAACATCTTTTTTCTGCCAAAAAGGTCTCCCAGGCGCCCACCGGTTATGGTAAGTGCGGCAAGGGTAAGGGAATAGGCAGTAATAACCCACTGTAAGCTTTGTACCGTGGTATGGAGGTCAATGAGAATAGTTTTAAGTGATACATTGAGGATGGTAGTGTCCAGAATAATAATCATAAGAGCGAGGCTCAGTATGATAAGTGGCAGCCACTTTTTAAAACCTTTTTCTTCCATAAAACAAAAATGAACCCGTGGTTCTATCTTAGTGTAACATATCTTTACGAGAAGTTGGTAAATCCTAAGAGAAGAATTTAATTAGGCCTAGTATTCCCATTTTGGGTACGCTCTTATTTGCAGAAGTATTGTCTCCAATTGTGGTAAATTTCCCTTTATTTTTTTTGTACCAGGTATAATTTTCTATAAATGTATCCAGAGTGGTTTTTTGTGGTTTCCAGCCCAATTCCTTTTTTATTTTTTTTGTATCGGTATAGAGAGACTTGCCAAGCATGGTGTATTGATAGATGCCAAGAGGGGAAATATTGAGCTTGTCCAGGAGAGACAAAAGAAAAAGTGCTGGTGCAGCTGGTAAGGAAATAATTTTGGATGTACTTCCTGCATAGGTAATAACTTTTTGGTATATTTCCCGCATGCTAAGCGGTTGGTCTGCGCCTATATTGTATATGGCAAAGCCTTTTTTGTGGGATGCCTTTTCCAAGGCCTGGCAGACATCATCCACATCCACAAATTGAAAAATATTCTCCCCTTTTCCCAGCAGATAGACATTTTTATTTTCTGCAATAAATCCAAAAAGAATCGCCTGCAGTCCTAGTCTGCCTATGCCGGAAATAACCGGACAACGAAGTATCTGGATATCCATTTTGTCTGTATATTTAGCTAATTCTTTTTCTGCCTGGACTTT
>JANWIQ010000008.1 GCA_025449795.1 Minisyncoccota bacterium | reverse complement strand
TAGGCCTTGGAAAAGGTAATAGAAAATAAAATTATTAGAAGAAGCCTTACTGATTCTTCCGTAGGCCCCGAGAGTAAAGGAATTAAAATTACTTGTTTTGACAACACATTTCTATTTTTAATTAAGATTATGAAAGGGTAACGAAGAACCAGAGCACCAGACCAACCAATTGCCCCAAGGAGTATGAGAGAGAAGTCAAATTTAAAATGTAAAAATCCCCCAATTGTTAAAAACAAAACTGGAACAAAAAATAAAAGAGGAATTGAAACAATCAATTTTCTATTCACCAAAAAATTATACCACCCCTAAGATAGGTAGTACATGCCAATATTGATACCTTGACAAGTACTACAATTAGTTGTACTATTTCAAGTATGACAACTAATGACAAACAACGCGTTACACTTTTTCTTAATCCAGCCCTCTTAAAACACGCAAAGGCGCAGGCTATCATTGAAGAAATAACATTAACCGCTCTTATTGAGCTCGCTCTCGTTGCGTATTTACCAAAAGAAACAGTAATTAAGAAGGTGCAAATTTAATGGTTCAAGCAGATACTCAGGAAGAAGTAACTATTACTGGTAGTCCTCAACAGGTTGTTAGGAAAACCACAACAACAGAGCCCCAGGCAAAGGGAGCTGCTCCTCAAAAGGTGTATGAAACAAAGAAAAATATTTTTCGATTTAACCAAATTATTTGGTACATCTTGAGTTTAATTGAGGTATTGCTTGCATTCAGAGTGGCTCTGAAAGCGTTAGGAGCAAATCCATTCGTTGGCTTTACCAGCTTAATTTACTCTATCACCAATCCACTCGCTGCACCTTTTGGTGGTATTTTAGGTACTTCTGCAACAGGAAGTTCTTTGATTGAATGGTCAACAATACTAGCAGCAGTTGTATATGTCTGTATCGCATGGGGACTTGTGTATCTATTAGATCTTATTTACCCAATTACACCTAAAGATCTTGAAACTCAATAAACTATGATTATCGCAATTATTGTTATTCTTTTTATTCTTTGGATTTTGGGCTATGCTTCTCTTGCAGGGATTTCCATTCCAAATATTACCCTTTTTACTATTAATAGTCATGCGGTTACTCTATGGGAAATTCTTATTCTGGTGGTAATTGGTTGGGCAATAGGTATTCTGCCTCGTCCACTGCAAGCCATTGCTTCAGTACTCCTTCTCTTATGGGTTTTATCCGTGCTTGGTATTCTTGCTATTGCGGGGCTTTCTAATATAATCGTGTTAGTAATTATCGCAGGCCTTATTGTATCTATTTTTCTATAACAAATAAACTACGTGTAAGTGATCCCTCAAACGTAATCTATGAACTCTTTCTTCGAAAAAGATCCATACCCAAGAGAATAATAGTGGGAATACTTACCAACCCTGTTAAAAATTCAGGAAGCGTCTTTGGTTCAAGAAAATCATGAAATTCAAACCAATCAATGATAAGAAGAAGGAGAATAATAAATAGTATTACAAGTTTTCTCATGTATTCCCATAAGAAGTATAGCACAAAAAAATATTATATTGACATATGTGCATGTACCCAATTTCTCTATTCCTCATTGGCTAAGCTTAGCAACCTGATAGGGGGTCGTAAGTACTCTACGACAAAATAGATGGTGCTATAATAGATATATGAAATTACAACTCGTTGAGAAAAAACAAGAAACGCCGGATGTTACCTCTTTTATTTTTACTCCACAAGAGCCACTTACCTGGGTACCTGGACAGTTTCTGCATTATGTTTTGCATCACGAGCCAACAGATGAGAGGGGATCGGATAGATGGTTTACCAATTCCGCAGCACCTTTTGAAAATAATGTACGGATTACCACGCGTTTTGCAGGAGAAAAAGGTAGTTCGTTTAAGAAAAAACTTTTTAGTCTTAAAGAGGGGGAGGAGATTGAAATTTCTCTTACAGAGGGGGATTTTACACTCGATGATCCCAGTCAGAAGCATGTCTTTATTGCAGGGGGAATTGGCATTACCCCTTTTCGGTCTATGCTTACGCAGCTGGCATATGACAAAAAGCCTATCAACGTAACGCTTCTCTATGCAAATCGTGATGAGCAAGTGGTATACAAAGAAGAGTTAGAGGAAGTCGCAAAGAATAATCCATCCTTTACGATTCACTACATTTTTTCACCAGAGCATATTGATGAGGAAAAAATCACACAACATATCCCAGATATCCACACGCCCATTTTTTATGTTTCAGGTCCAGAGCCAATGGTAGATGCGCTTGGGGAAACGCTCAAAAAAATGGGAATTGCACAAGACCATATAAAACAGGATTGGTTCCCAGGATACCCTGCAGAATAGAGTCATCTTTTCCTGTAGGAATCTACTGCTAAGGCAATTGCCGCAAAAAAGATAGCAAAATCCCGAAAGAGAATATCTATATCTCCCCAGTTAGCGATAATAATTGCAAGTAGTGTAATTGATGCAAGTAATCCGCTATAGAAAGACTTCCATCCTATGAGTATCCACAAAGCTAAGACGAACTGGTATGCGGAAAATCCCAACAGGAGTATGTTTGCAGGCGCGAGGGAATAAAAAACGTGGGGAATAAAACCAATCCAGTTTGTTGGCTGCACGGTCGCAGCAACTGCTGCATAGAGAAAAACGCTTGCGATACTTATTCGAAGGAGAAACGTGACGAGCTTTGTATTGTTCATACAACAAAGGGGTTATTGTACGATAAGAGTACCCTTCATACCGCGGTCTGCGTGTCCTGGGACAGTGCACACATAGGTAAAGGATCCTGTTTTTGTGGGAGTAAAGGTAATGGTATCTTGTGCTCCTGGTTGGATAGTTTTTGTCCCGGCTTGCAAATCCGCAAGGGTAAGATTATGGGGGTACGTGCCATTATTCTTAAATGTAATTTGTACTGGTTGTCCTACCTTTACCGTAATTGTTGAGGGAGTAAAAGCAAATTCAGTGCCAGACACAGTAACTTGTGTAGCTGAGATGGATGGACTAGGGCTGGCGGATTGGGTCGTGGGTTGTGTAGTTACCTGTTGGGTGGTCGTTGGATATTGATATTGTCCATTCTGGCTGGTTGTGTAGCCATCCTTTTTCCCAAGTACAAAATAGTACACAAGACCATAGAGAATTGCACCAATCACCACATAGAGAAGCACCCATTGCCACAGAGGTCTTTTTCCATATGCGTAGCTTTTCTCTGTGGTTGCTTCTTCCATTACACCCATCATGCCACGTTGTCTGTAAGAAGTCAAGAATTAAATCTACTATCTTTTTTGCTCATTGAGAGATAGAGCACAAGCCCAACAAGAAAAATAGCAAGAGCGATGCTCACATGTGCAGTCCCTATCCCAATCCCACCGAGGCTTGCTGTCCTTCCTAGCCAGTCTGCAAAAGAAGCCCCAAGTGGACGCGTAATAATATATGCCATCCAGAAGGAAAAAATGCTATTCCATCCCAATTTCCAATTGCCAATTGCGGGAATTGCAAAGAGAATGCTAAAAAGTATCCCAGACAATAAATATCCCAACCCAAATGTTGCCGCGGTCATGTCTCCTATCGCTGTGCCAAGCGCAAAGGTTACCATAACGGTTGTCCAGTAAAAGAATTCACGACGATATGTTGTAATACTATGGATAGACAAGCTGTGTTCTCCTTTTTGCCAAATGATAAAAATAATGGCTAAAGAAAGGGAAAACACGATACTTGACACAACATAGGGGATTCCAAGGCCAATATGCAATACATCTGCTGCCATGGTCCCAAATATTGCCACCATAGTAACGGCAAGCCAATACGCCCACGCTACATATTTTTTCATCCAAAATTGTATTGCAATTGCGATTGCCAAACCTACAAATCCAACAAGCACTGCAATAACAGGATCAATGGTGTGGACGAGATAATCAGAGGTGGATTCTCCTAGTGCTGTGGTAAGCAGTTTCGCTGCCCAAAAAAAGAGAGTAATTTCTGGTACTTTTCTCATACAATACACGACCTTTCTTTATAAAAGTTGTAGGACTTCATTTTTCTTCACTGTGGCAACGCCAATCACTTCGTCACACGCGCCATAATAGACAAAGTATTTTCCGTCTTTTTCTATTGCTCCGCACGTAAATACTACATTTGGAATAAACCCGAATTTTTCGTATTCTGCTTGTGGTTCCAGGATAGGGAAAGGCGAGCGGTAGAGAATTTTTCTTGGATCGTACAAATCTAAAAACATGATTCCCAAACGGTAGACATTTTCTTCATCTACCCCATGATAAAACAGTAACCATCCTTTTTCTGTTTCTATTGGTGGTGCGCCAATACCAACCCGTTCACTGTCCCAATAGCCGGGCCTTTTATCAAATAAAGGATAATATTCGGGCCAATAGGAGAGGTGGGGAGAGTTGGCAAAGAAGGTGGTGCCGGTTTCTTTTCGATACAAAAGCCAATATTCATCAGTGGTGGATTTTTTGGGAAAAAGGGAAGCATTTTTTCCTTCAATATCTGGAAGAATTACCCCGTAATTTTTAAAATGCACAAAATCATGGGTGGTAGAAAGAGCGATTTGGGGTTTCTTCGCAATTTTTTCTTTCCAAGAAGGATGAATGAACGCGTCCTCTATCGGTGATACAGCGGTGTAGACAAGATAGAATATCTCTCCGATTTTTACTACTCGCGCATCTTCTATGCCCAATATATCATGCTTATTTTCGCCACCATAATAGGCAGGATAGGAATTCCGGGTAAAATGTATACCATCAGTGCTTTTTGCCATACCAAGGCGAGACATGGCATCATTTTTTCCTTGTGCCCGATACAGAAGATGTACTACATCCTTGTCCACGAATGCCCCTGTGTTAAATACCAACATATTTTCCCACGCATGCTGTGCAGGGGAGAGAATAGGATTTTCTTCAGACCTCGTAAGGGTGAGCATAGGTAGAGTATATAGGAAATTTCTAGAGTTTTTTTGCCATTTCTTGCAAAGACAACGCTGCCATCAGGAAACAGACAATAGATTCTGCTCCTTGGTTTTGGTTAACTCCTCGCAAATTTAGGCCATCATGTACCCCTCTTGTTACCCTGTCATATAAAAATCGGTGATTTCTATTTTTTCCAAAAAACCATGCAAAGGCGATACGTGCTTTCTCCATATATTCTTTTTTCCCCAGTGCTTTTGCAGCAAAAAGATAGGTTTCGATAGCGCCTGCTGCTTCCAACGGTTGCTGGTCATACTCAGCCTTTTTTTCTCCTTTTTTATGCCACCCGTTTTGACCAATAAAATCAAAATACTTTTTCTTTCCATCAAAATTACAATTGGTAATAAATTGCAGCGTTGAGGTGGCAACCTCTTTATATGTTTCTTCCTTGGTTATCATGTATGCTGCAAAGAGCGCTTGAGAAAGACGAAAATTATCATAAGTCAATGCTTCCTCAAACCAATTCCATGTTGCATCATGGGTTTTGGTATAGGCATCCATAAGCATGGTAGCAAGTTTTTTTATATGCAAAATTGCTTCTGTTGCAGGATCTGTTTTCCTATCATAGGCAAGGATATAGTAATAGAGTCCCAAAATTGCATAGGCAGCAGTCCGAATGTCGCGAATGTTGTCTATATTTTTCATACCGGTAATAAAAAGGGTGTGTACAGGAGAGGCAAAATGTGAATGGCGATTAAGATACAAATAAAATCCAAATGCCCAAATTGTTTTTCCATATGCATCGGCAATATCTTCTGTATCTTCCCATGCATGCTGAAAATTCATAAATGTATGCACATTGCCCGTAGGAGTCTGTGCATAGTGAAGGAATCCCAAGTAGGTAGTAAGTAGGCGCGTGTTTTCCGGTGTTGCAGCTTCTTTGTAAAGACGAGCAGCAACAATACACGCTCTCGCGTTATCGTCGGTGCTGTATCCAAATTTTCTATCGGGAATTGCATAATAGGCGTGTTGCATAATGCCAACGTTGTCAGTCATGTGAAGAAGATAAGAAATATCAAGAGGAGCAGCAATATATTCTTTTGCAGCAGCGCTATCTGTATCCTCAAAGAGGATATGTTTGTACAATAGGAGGTGTTGTTGGGCAACGGCCGGCCAGCTCATCTGAAGACTCAATGCGTGTAATCGCCTTTCTATTTTGTGGCGTTTTTCCGGGTGTATATACAGATCAATAAGCGCAGTTGTTATTGCCGTACTATTTCCCATTGGGACAACAATTCCTTTTTCCTGGGAGAGCATCTCTTTTGCATACATGTACTCGGTTGCAATACAAACTTTTTCTGCGCCAAGCGCATAGGAAAGCGTACCAGAGGTTATTTGTTGTGGATCAAGATAGGGAGTTATGTAAATATCGGTTGCAGCAAGATATTGCTTGAGTTCTTCAAGGGAAACATAGCGATTAATAAAAAGTACCTGCTTTTCCATATGTAATTTTTTCACGAGCGCAAGTAGCTCATTGCGGTATGATTCTCCCTCTTCAACTTTTACCAACGGGTGTGTTTCTCCAACAACAAGAAAAAGAAGATTGGGTATGGCTTTTCCTACTTTTGCGACAGCCTCAATTGCATATTCAATACCTTTATTGCGGCTGAGAAGATTATTCGCGAAAAGGATAAATGCATCCGGATGACCAATTATTTTTTTTGCTGTTTTTTTGTCGATGGTAATTGTTGGGGCACCATGGAGAATAACCACAATGTCTTTTGGGTCTAGTCCATAGACATTTTCCAATCTGTCTTTGGCTATTTCTTCCATAACAATTACTTTTCTACTCAGTCGTGCTAATTCTTGAATAATATATTTTTGGTGCTCACTAGGCGCAAGAAGTATCGTATGCAACGTAGTAATAAAAGGTTTGGTAAGCTCTTTTGCAAGCATGAGAATATACTCGCCATCTTTTCCTCCAAAAAGCCCAAACTCATGCTCCAAATGAACAATGTCTGTAGGGAGGGCATTAAGTGCTTTCGCAGTTTTTGTATAATCCAAAACTTCTTCTTGTCGTATCGTGCGTATCACAGGAGGAGCATAAGAAAAGGTTATTGCCGGATTTTCCATCGCAACAACATCGATTTGATTTTGCATCTGTTGTATTGCGAAAGAAAGATCATGGGTGTAGGTCGCAATACCGCATTTTCTAGGCAAAAAAGAGGAAATAAATGTTATTTGCATAATAAGGTGCTAATAACATGGTTTCCAAGCAGTGTGATTAACAGGTAGCTTTATAGTACTCTCTTTAGCACAATATAGCAAGCTAACCTATGGCTATTGCTTTTTCCATTCTGTATGTAATATGCCTTGACAGGAATATGCCTCTAGTGGTATATTACCGGTATGCATACGACGATGTTTTCCATACTATCCGAACCAAATCGATTGGATATTGTTGAAGTATTATATAAAAGCCCTCGAACCGTCAACGAAATTGCCGGACTTTTGAAATTGAACCAGCCCCAGACATCCAAGCATTTACGGGTGTTGGCAGATGCAGGCATCGTCGAAGCAACTCCTATAAAAAATCAGCGCATGTACATGCTAAAACCCGATAAATTTGAGGAATTGGACAGATGGCTCGAGAAATTTAGATATATGTGGGATGAAAGACTCAAAAGGCTAGAGAGATTATTAAAGGAAAAGAAGGAGGTGAAAAAGAATGGAAGAAAATAAAGAACTTACGTTCCTGCGTACCTATGACACCCCACGAGAAAAAGTATGGGAATATTGGACAGATCCAAAGCGTATCCAACAGTGGTGGGGACCACAAGGGGTAACAAATCCAACGTGCGTATGGGAAGCAGTTCCTGGTGGCACAATCCACATTGTTATGCTTGCGGGCGCCGAATTAGGTGAATTGGCAGGACAAGAATGGCCGATGACTGGGAAGTTTGTAGAGGTACACGCGCCGGAAAAACTTGTTTTTGCGTCCAGTGCAATGATTGGTGGTAAGCCTGTTTTAGAAACGTTGACGACAGTCACACTGGAAGAAGTAGAAGACAAAACAAATATGACCGTGCATGTTGTTGTGACGATGACAACACCAGAAGCAGCAGGCCCATTGCAAGGCATGGAAATGGGATGGAATCAACAGCTCGACAAGCTTGGCGAACATTTTGCATAGTTTCTCTGATACTTATTACCAAGTTGTGTTTTCCTTCTTACGTATGCATGTAACCATACTGCAAAGGTGGTGAGATGATGAAGAAATTATGTATTGCAATTGTGTGTATTGCATTGTCCATTACCGCGGTATCGAGCGCATTAGCAGCACCGGACAATGGAAATAAAGCTGCCAACAATCCAACTGTTGTGGCATATTACCCAACAGGTATTCATGCAATTCCAACAGACCCTGTTACCTATGTTACTGGTACCGACTTGGTAACAATGCGTGGCGACAGTGGCCAAATAGAGGCATGGTATACCGGCACTGACGGGCATGGAATTCATAGCGTGTGGAATCTCTCCAAGGATGGGACATGTCCAGCGTCTATGGTGCTTATTGTCAATGCCTACCCCACATGGGGTAGCTATCTTACGCCTGGAGCTAGTTACTGTGTACAAAATAATACATTCTAGGAATAGAAAAAAGGGAATAGACCACAAATCTATTCCCTTTTTGTGAGGTAATGCTTACTTGATTTTTATAGATAGGTTATATATTATCAAAAGATGCAATTAAGTACTGTTTTTGTTTTTTCCGAAAATCCCCACGCGCTCGCCGATTTCTATAAAAAGGTTTTTGCAAAAGATCCTGACTTCGCAGAAGGCGGATATTTTGGTTTTGTTGTTGGGAAGGCAATGCTTATGGTAGGGCTTCATGATAAAGTAAAAGGGAAAAATACCAACCCCGAAAGAATTTTTGTGAATTTCGACGTCGACGATGTGCAGGCAGAATTTGATCGCATCAAAGGTCTTGGTGCAGAAGTAATAAAAGAGCCATACAAGCCGGCAGAAGACCAAGATATGTGGATAGCCACATTTGCAGACCCAGATAGCAATTACTTCCAAATAGTAACCCCTTGGAATGAAAAATAATCCCCTATGCGAAAAATGTTCCTTTTTATGATGACTTCCCTTGATGGATATATGGAAGGAAAAGATCATGATTTGTCCTGGCATCATGTGGATGAAGAATTTAATATATTTGCAACAAAGCAGTTGCAGGAAGCAGATACCATTGTAATGGGGAAAAATACCTACCAACTTATGGAAAGTTATTGGCCGACCCCACAAGGGATGGAAGATGATCCAATGGTTGCCGCCTTCATGAATACAATGCCAAAGGTCGTTGTTTCCCACTCTTTACCAGAGGTACAGGAAACTGCGTATTGGAAAAATATCCAACATATCAAAGACAATGTGGCTGAGGAAATAAAAAAAATAAAAGAAGGATCAGGGAAAGCTGTTATAGTATTAGGAAGTAATAATCTCTGCGTTACCCTTCTTCAGGAAAATCTCTTGGATGAAATACGGATTATGGTAAATCCTGTGGTAATCGGAGAAGGTACTCCACTTTTTTCGGGACTGGGTAAAAAACCTTTTACCTTTCGTGATACGAGAAAGTTCAGTAATGGGAATATGCTGCTTACTTACTATCCACAATAAGTGGGAAGCTCTTGACAAAACGCCCTTTCCGCTCTACTCTAGTATAGATGAAGAAAGTTCTTGTAGTAGTAGTTATTCTTCTCCTTGCAGTAGGAGCATATCTTGGCAGACATACGCTCAAAACAATGTTCATGGGTTCATCACAATCCCCTACTCCTATGATTACTCAAGCTGTCGCAACGCCAACATCCTCTCCTTCTGCAAGTAACATTTACATGAGTAAGACCGACCCAAGGAAAGGCGCATATCTTACCGATTTTCAGGGCATGACCGTATATGTTTTTGATAAAGATACCGCAGGAGTTAGTACTTGTTACAATGCGTGTGCAAAATTATGGCCTCCATATACATCTGGCGCAACTGCACAGAGCACGCTCCCTGCAAACATTACTGTTATTACAAGAACAGATGGCACAAAGCAATTTGCCTGGAAAGGTATGCCACTCTATTATTACTCCTCAGATGTAAAATCGGGTGACGTACTGGGCGATGGCGTTGGCGGCGTTTGGCATATCGTAAAGCCCTAATCTTCCTCATAAACTTCTTAATTTCCCATGCTATACTAAGTTCCTCTCAGCATGGAAAATATGTTCAATTATCTCAACCCTATTGCACAATTGGGAAAACCGAAGCGTTCATTTCTTTTCGCATTTTTTACCAATATTATTCTCTGTGTTGTATCAGAGTTCTATGTATATCTGGTAGGAAAAAATCCTTTGGCGGTTGGGAATTATATTATTTTTATTAACGCTGCTTTTATTGTTTATTTTTCCTTCAGAGATGGGATGCTGGGTGGATTTACGACAGTATGTCTTACGATACTGTATTACTTTTATATTATCTATACCCGTCACTATCAAGGAAATTTATTAAATTCAGGAATAGACACGACAATAAGTCTTGCTTTCGTCTATAGTTTTTTGGCATTTAGCATCGGCTATCTAAAGCAGTTAATCGATAAATTAATAGAAAAAGAAGCAAATGCGAGAATTCGGCTTGAAACAATTCTTGACCAGTTACCAGTAGGCGTTATTGTTTCCAATACCATGGGAAAAATTGAATTTGTAAATAACTACACCCAAAAGCTTTTTGGAAAATATGTGAAAGTGGGCAATGCTATTGAAAAAAATGCCGAAAATACAATGCATCACAATGGCATTCGTGCCAGCAGAAATGAGTCACCCTCTGTACAGGTCCTTGCAACAGGCAAATCCGCCAAACCGCAGGATTTTGTTTTCACCCACGCCAATGGAGAAAAATTATACATTAATTCGTATGCTTCACCTGTAAAAAACCGTGCTGGGCAAATTATTGCTATTGCATCCATTTCCCACGATATCACTTCCTTAAAAAAAGAAGAACAAAAGAAGAATGACTTTATTAATATGACAAGCCACGAACTCAAAACCCCTCTCACCAGTATTAAAGTATTTACCCAAGTTCTCGAGAAAAAATTAAAGAATAAACAAGATACAGAATCATTTCATCTTGCAAGCAGAATTAATACTCAATTGAATAAACTTACCATGCTTGTTGGTGATTTGCTGGATGTGACCCGTCTTGAAAAAGGGAAATTAATAGTGATAAAGGAAAAATTTTTAGTGAAAGGATTGGCAGAGGAAGTTATACATGATTTGCAACCAATCAGTACGCAACGTCTTATCTTGAAATGGACTACCAAGCTTCCTGTTTATGGAGATAAAGAACGCATTCGACAGGTCCTCACCAATTTAGTTACCAACGCAATAAAATATTCGCCCGAAGATAAAGAGATTATTATTGGTTCGCGAGAGCACGATAATTTTCTAGAAATTTATGTACAAGATTTTGGTATTGGTATTGCGAGTACGGAAAAGAAAAAAATATTTGAAAGATTTTATCAGGTAGGAGAAAACTCAACCTATCCTGGGTTGGGATTAGGGTTATATATTTCTGCACAAATTATCAAACGGCACAAGGGAAAATTATGGGTAGAAAGTGAGTACGGAAAAGGATCTGCTTTTTGGTTTAGTTTGCCCATTTACCGTATGAAGAAAGCAAGAAACCACCTATCTAAGCCTATCCATCCGGCTGTACGCCACGCAAGAATAAGGAAAAGCTCCAGTAAAAAAAGCAAAGGATTGATGCTTACTGTTCCTGCAAAAAGATAATTCATATTCATAAAAGCGCCAAAAAATGCCGCAATACCGGTAAATATTCCGAGAATAAGCCCGATCCCTACCGCCAATTCTCCAAAGGAAACAATATAGGAAAAGAGTGCAGCATGAGAAATCACCACCGCATGGAGAAAACCAGCATACCAGGAAGATACATCCGGATGTGGACCAAGCGTTTTCTTTAGCGCTCCCACAATAAATCCTGTGAGTGCAACGCCTGCATGGGAGCCAACCCATTGGGGACTTTCGACCTTTTGTATGCCCGCTTCAAGCCATTGCCACCCGACATAGAGGCGAACAATGAACCAAAGAATACTAAGTCTGGTATCGGAAAAAAGAAAACGGGCAAGTGGTGGTTCAGAAAAATACGTAGAGGTGGCAGATTTTTTCATTCTTCTTTCTTACTACTAATAGTATCATCTTTTCAGGACATAAGGTAAATGATCATATATATAATCTTATTGACAAAACCTTTATAGCTGTCTATGCTTATTGATATTCTTTCAGGGTTGGGTGACCCGTCCTTCGTAAAACTACGAAGGGCAGGAAATCAAAATCGGTGGTTAAGTGCATTCAGTTTTCATGAATGTACTAAATACTCCACGAGTCCTGAGCTAGTCGAAGGACACGAGTCTGTGTAACTCAGACAGCGACCGTACAGTCGGGATAAAAGAAAGATATGAAAAAAATTTTAGCCTTTGGGCCTCTTTTTATTGTTATTGCAGAACTCCTGCTAAATTTTGACGGATTTTTGCGAATTCAACTCTACACACTTCCCCCGACGGTCGTGGTGTTTTACGAACATATCTTGGGAGCAGCTGTTATCACTTTCCTTTTTTTCTTATGGATAAAAGACCTTAAGAAAATGACAAAAAAAGAATGGATAGCGATAACGCTTGTCTCTCTTTTTTCCGGAGCGCTGGGGACGATATTCTATACCGCAGCGCTTGCAAAAATTAATTATTCCCAATACTCTGTTATTATTCTATTGCAGCAAATGTTGCAACCAATATGGGCTATTGGAGCAGCGTCCCTATTATTAAAAGAAAAAATAACAAAGAAATTTTTATTGTGGGCAGGACTTGCCCTTATTGCTGCGTATTGTATTGCTTTTAAGAATTTGCAGGTAAATCTGGCAACCGGTGCAGGGACCGCGCTTGCAGGCATGTTGGCACTTGGTGCAGGATTTATGTGGGGGACTTCTACGGCAATTAGTAAAGTGGTGCTTAACCGCGTATCTTTTCTTACCGCAACAGCAATGCGATTTTATATCGCACCTATTTTTGCATTCCTTTTTATTGTGTTGCAGGGACAGACACATGCAGTACTTACCTTGAGCACTCTGCAGTGGCTTATGCTGGTAGGGATTACCTTTACTTCTGGTCTTGTCTCTTTGGGATTTTACTATTACGGTCTTAAGAAGACTCCTGCGCGTATCACGACCCTTTGCGAGCTTACTTTTCCCGCATCCGCAATTTTTATAGACTATTTCTATTTCCACCACACCTTGAGTATTACCCAAATTGGGGGAATTATTTTGCTTCTTATTGCCCTCTACCAAGTTACGAAACCGCTGGCAAAATAGTTATATCTTCTATTACCTTGCATTACCAAAAACATTTTGCTACCATTTTCCCCATGGCAGCAGAAGCAATAACACCAGAACCTTTTAATCCAGATACGGCATCTTTACGAGAACTTGTCGATGGTGAAAATGCGGAGGTATTCTATGATCACCCACGAAGGATCTCCCAAAGGAATGATTTGCTTACAGCAGAACACTTTTTACTTCAAATATATAGGCCAGAGCCAATACGAATAGAGAGACTTTCTTCTACATTCCTTCCCTTAACAAGTATGCAAGTAAAGCACTTATTACCTGATAGTAATTGGTTTGCAAAAGATGGACAAGGTCATTCGCATTCGGATACCATACATGGCATTGATCACGCAGCAAGGGTTGGCGTCTATGCTCGTATCGTTGCAAATCTAGAAAATCTTAGCAGGCAAGATACGAATATTCTTTTAGCTGCTGCGCTAATTCATGATACACAAAGAATAGATGATAGAGTGGATTTGGACCATGGTATGAGAGCAGCGGAGGTTTGGAAAAATGAATTACGTAAACTTACAAAAAAAGGAATAAACTTATCCAAAGATGACTCAGATAAGGTTTTGGCTTTAGTCCAGTACCACGAGAAGAATTGGAGTGAAATTCCTGAGGGAATAAAAGAAAAACATGCTATACTTCTTCGACTTTTTATGATTGCTGATTCACTTGATAGGTTTAGGGCGCCTCATACACAATGGCATCCAAAAAGTGATTATTTTGCAGATGATCCTCATGCAAAAGAACTTTTTGAAAAACTTATTCCCTTTGCCAAATATTTTACGTTACAAACCGAATATTATCGGTTGAAATATCACAAAACTATCGATCAAGCAATTGTTCATGTGGGAAGAGAATTAGGATTTGTTGAAGAAAATATGGGTAGACGTTTTATCTCTATGCTTAAACTACCAGAAGATACTAGATGTACTATGCCTGGTCCTCTTTAAAATACTTTCTTACTTCTTCTACGTCCTTTTCCATTTTTTCTATTAATTCTTTTTCTCCGGTGAATTTTTTATTGTCGCGGATTTTTTTAATAAGCGTTATGGTAATAAATTTTCCATAGATATTTTTATCAAAGTCCAAGATATAACTTTCTGCTTTATATTCTTTTTCTCCAAATGTAGATGCCTTGCCGATAAAGGTGGCTGCTGAAAAAGTTTGCTTTTTCATCCTGAGCGAAGTCGAAGCATTGATACCTACTGTCGAAATATATATGCCCTCAGGAATCTCTTTGTGAAGAGCAATATTTGCTGTTGGG
>JANWIQ010000007.1 GCA_025449795.1 Minisyncoccota bacterium | reverse complement strand
CATTTTTACTTGCTAGGGCAAATCCCCTAAGTGGCGGTAATTATTCTGTTGAGGAAGAAACTTCAGGCATGATTACATAAAGTATATGGGTGTTTATCAAAAAAAACAACTAATAGTGAGTACTTAAGAAACTTTCTACATTCTCAACAATTCTTCTTCTTTTTGCTTACCCATGCCTTCTACTTGTGCCATAAAATCATCAGTGATGCGTTGGATATCTTTCTCAAGACGTTTCTCATCATCTTCTGATAAGTCTTCTGCATTTCTTAGTTGATTCATGGCATCCTGACGGGCTTGACGCACCATTACCTTACCATTCTCCAACTTTTGATGCATGAGGTGAATAAGCTCTTCTCTTCTTTCTTGTGACAATGGCGGAATAGATATACGAATAACAGGTGGATCGGCAACCGGATTAAGTCCAGTATTTGCTTCCTGGATACCTTTTACAATTTCATGAATAGTTGCTTGGTCAAAAGGAGTAATCTGAAGCGTCTGTGTGTCGGGAGCACCAATAGTTGCCAACTCCATAACTTTAAGTCTTGCGCTACCGGCGTATGCACTAATAACAATATTCTCAACAAGTGCAGGAGTTGCTCTACCCGTGCGAACTGTGGCAAGGTCTGTACTAAGTACATCAAGCACTTTGGACATGCGTGATGATGTTTCGGAAATTAAAGAGTCCATATTTTCTTTTTGTCATTCTGAATTTATTTCAGAATCTAGATGCTGAAACGAGTTCAGCATGACTATGTTTATATTTGGTATCTCACGAACTGCTTTACTACAATATTTTCCCCTGTTTTGTGGATGGCTTCTTTTACCATTTGCTCGATGGTTTTTGATGGGTCTTTAATATATTCCTGTGCCAAAAGCTCCTTAACATCCTTGGGTTCCATCGCGGCAATCTGCATCGCAATTTCGTGCCCTAAATGCTTAAATTCGTCTGTCCTGGCAACGAAATCTGTTTCGCATAAAAGCATCAGCATCACACCAATTTTCCCTCCATGGACATATGTCTCTACAATGCCTTGCCCTGTCTCCCGGTCTGCTTTTTTGGCAGCTTTTTCTTCTGCTTTTGACTTGAGGATTTCCAAGGCTTTTTCGTAGTTGCCCCCTGCATCTTCCAATGCTTGGCGGCATTCAGATACGGAAATAGAAGTCTCTTCCCGAAGTTTTTTGAGTAATGCTAAATCAATTGTTGCCATAACTTTGTTACTAATAAAATATATATTGTTCGAGCGAATAGAATGAGTCGAGAACTATTGATTTGAGAACTTCTCGATTCGCTACGCTCTCTCGAAGAATATTATTTTTTTGCTATTTTTGCAACTGTTTTTTTTGCAGGTTTTTCATCAGAGGCGGATTTCGCTTTCACCTTTGGTTCTTTTTGGGTTTTTGGGGTGGTTGGGGTTTTTGGGGATATTTCAGCAACGTCTGACGTTGCTTCCGCTGGTTTTTCTTCTTTACCCTTCACGCTGGGCGCTTCTTTATCCTTTATCCCTGATCCTTTATCCTTATTGAGTTTCCCCTCTATCCATGCATCGACTATTGCACTGGTAAGCAGTTGAATACTCCCAACCGCATCGTCATTTGCCGGAATTGGGTTAGTGACAACATCAGGATCTGCATTGGTGTCTACAAGACCTACCACAGGAATTTGCATACGATTTGCTTCCCGTACCGCTAAATCTTCTGTATGGGTGTCAATAACAAAAAGCATGCTTGGGATTGTTTTCATTTCCGCTACTCCTGAATAAAAGCTTTCCAATTTGGCACGCTCTTTATCGAAAAGCCCTAATTCCCTTTTGGTATATTTTTCCCGTGCATCTTCACTTGCTAGTAATTTTGTCAGCTCATGGAGTCTTTGGAAATTTTTTTGCATTGCAGAAAAATTGGTAATAGTACCGCCGATCCATCGATTGGTCACTGAGTAAATATTTGCAGCTACTTTTTCTTCCACACCTTCTGCTGTTTTTCTTGTTGTCCCCTCGAGTGCTTCATTGGCTCTTTTGAGCTGGGCATGCACAATGTCTTGTGCTTGTCTTTTGGTACCAACAAGAAGCAGGGATGCATGTGGGCGTGCAGCCATTTCGCGGCTAAAGGTAAGTGCTTCATCCAAATATTCTTTGGTCTTTGTCAGGTCGATAATATGGATGCCATCTCGAGCTTCGAAAACAAAATCTCTCGCTTTGGGGTTTTGGCGGGTAACCTGGTGGCCAAAATGACAACCAGCTTCTAATAATTCTTCAAGAGTAATATCGCGCATATAATCCTTCAACCTCCATTCAGCATGTATTCTTTCGAACAGGATCTATCACTGAATGTGTAAGATGTACCTATTGTACCAAAAATACAATTTCCGCACAAGAAGGAATTAGACGTTTGTTGGACCGGGTGGAGGAATTTCGTCACTTGGGGGCGTTGGGTTATACGGACCAAACCAACCACCTGGACCACTTAGGTCGGATCCACTAGAAAAGCCACCTGGTGGATCTCCTAGGTGATCTGTACCTGCAGCCTCTGCTTCAGCTATATCTGCCTGTATTTCTGGTGCAATAGTTCTTTGACCTCGATGAATAATCTCTCCAAGCGCATTTTTCCCTGCATGCCAAAGAGCCAATAGAACTCCCCTGTTTGTACCATGAATTCGTTGGTTTTCTGCTCTTCTATTAGCAGCAACTTCGCGCGCAATTCTATCGGCATCAGGATTTGTTATAAAATTGAGAAAAGGTTGTCTTCCTGAAAGCGCTCTCCCTGCAGTCCGAATCCCAGGACCAGCTAATAAAAAGACTGTTGTAACAGTGTTAAAGACTTTTATTCCCATATTTCCTAAATCTTCTAAAAATCCTCTCCAACTGTTCCTACGTCTCTCTTCCTCGTAATCCCTGCGTGATGCTTGGTTTGCTCTTAATGCTTCTTGACGTTGAAGGGCCCGTCTTGCTGCCTCTCGCCTTGCTCTTTCTGGAGCAGCTGTAATACGAGCTAAACGTGCCAATTCTATGGCATATCTTGGATCCTGAGGGCCAACAATTTCTCCTTCGGGCACAAGATATACGCTACCTTGTTCCTTTGCAATTCGATGTCCTTCTTCTATTATGCGTTCTAATCTTGTTCGCTCCTCAGCATTTAATGTGGGACCTAATTCGCTTTTGTCCCTCATTAACGCATAAAATGCATTTATTCTTTCTGCTCTCAGTTGTTGCGCAGGTGTAACTAATGGATTTGCTGTAGAACCTCCTTGACGCATACCGGGTTCAATAGGAAAAGTTGAATCTGGGGGTGATGCGCTTCTCATGTGATGTGGTGGTTCAAATTTGTGAGGGTTGTCTCCACCCTTTCTTTCTGGCATAGTTATTGTATACTACAGGATTTTAAAATGAATTGCAAGAGTTTTATGGGATGTATTTATTCTGCTTTACCACCATGTCGTACGTCTTGGGCGAGAAGCATTTACTGTTAATCCTGTGATTGCACCTGCGTTTTCCGAAAGGTAGGCAAAATCAATATCAGACGCTTTCAAGTTTCCCAACACGTCTACAATGTTATTTTGGCCACACTCCCTTTCGATCTCTCGGGCAAGCCAACCTAGGAAAGTTGCATTTGGAAAAAGAGGAATTCTATCTCGATTATAGCTTGTGGGTTGTAATGATGAATTTTGTATTGGAAATCCAACAATGGTAACAAGAGAGGAAGCCATATGACATACGTCAGATAATGCACTTGTCACTTCTTGAATTTCTGCTGGCAAATTTGCATCTTTCACCCTTGTGAGCAACACAGGAATTACCATCATTGTCCTGGCGATATAGAGCCCGGCAAACGCCTTTTGCAGCTCAGTTGGCGAAAATTGATTCACAGCCATAGTATAAAGATACCTGTCGGGATCTCCCTGGAGGTCAATTGGAGTAAGAAAAGAAAGCCCACTATTTGCATACAGTACATCCATCTTTGGATCTTTAACTCCTTTACTGAGACGAAGTAACTCATCTAATACATACTCTCCTGTCGCTGTTATTAAAGCGCTATTTTGGTAATCAAAAGATACTGGCAAACCGGTAGCTTGTAATTGGTTATGGATTTGATCGGGAGCAAGTAAATTGGCAATTACTCTTGTAATCCTTGCTTCTATTGCTGCTTGCACTTCCTCTACTTGTTGTTCGTAATCAACAGGATGAGCCACTCTTGCGATAAGATAATCTGCAACTTCATGAAAGGTCTTTGTATCTTGCATTTGTTTTATGCTTTTGGGACGAAAAGGCTCCCTTCTTTCTTCTTCCATTACCTTTTCCCCGACTGCGCTCAGCAAGGAATCAAATAAGGACAAGGCATTCTCATGGTTTCTCAGCCCATGTTCACCAATAGCCTGGAGAGCGCTAATCTGGGGACTAAGATGTAACACTGCGTTATCTAAAACAACGGAGGGAAAATTTGTATCAGCAATCGAAAACGCTCTTCCCCATTGGGGCTTTTGTATTGAGCTACTAAACGCTGATAAATGTGGTCTTATAGGTTCTGCACTCTGGGGATCACCAATCATTATGCCATAATGCTTTGCAATATCTATATCTAGTCTAGCCATAAAAATAAAAATGTAGGCAGTTCTTACAAAGAACCCCTACAATAACCTTAAGCAAACTTATATCATAGATTTCTTACAAAGACAACGAGATTTTAGGCGTATTTTGTGCGTATTTTTTCCCATTCTTCGTCGGGGTTGACACCTGCAAGAAGTTCATCTACTGGTAATTCATCAGCTTGAACTAATCTTGTAACCACCACAGATGCACCCCACGTGTCCTGCGAAGGAGGGATTTCTCTATGAATACCGAGCACTTGCGCAAGAGTAAGTTGTCCGCCTTCAGGAACATATTCCTCAAGCACATACGTAATAAATTCCCTCCACTGTATAGAATTTATAGGAGTATGCAGAATATCTACCTCCTGATATAAGTCAGCATCTTTAATAGTAAATCCATTTGGTACCACATATAGGAGTGATGCCGAAGGCGCAAATAAAGCTAAAGTGGCTTCATCCCTTCTTGTACCAGAAAAAAATTCTGCACTCTTAGATAAGTGTCCTCGCCTCGGACCACTATAAAAATTACCCCTTTTATTTTGATCAGTAGTGGTAAATTCACACACATACTGAATTACCGAACCCTCTCGGGTATCATGAGCAACTAAGAGGGCATCTGGCACACTAACGCCTTTCAAAGACTTACGATACGGATGGTAAACTACCTCTGCATTTGGGTATGCGCTGTGATATATATCTAACACAGTATCCCCATATGCCAAACTATACCCGGGTTGATTATATTTGTGGCTTATTAAGAAAAGCCCATATGCTTCAAATAATGCCCCTGCAAATCTTCCGACAATAGGTCCGTCTTCTTGATTTTCGCGTGACATATTATATTGTGCATGGTGGTATACCTCATGAAAAAGATTAGTGTGAACAAAATGTCCACGCAGCCATGTAGGGGCATCATTGTAAAAAGTATTTCTTTCCCCATCAGGAAGTAATAATGGTACTGTAGGTAAAGCTGCTAATAACGCTCGCGCATTGTTTTCTTGTGTGCCTGCCATTGCAACATTCTAACAGAATTTCTTATTGTTAGCAATGATTATAGGACTATGGTACGGGGAATTTTTTTACCTAATTCCTGGTACAGGAAATTGAAGGGCTAATTTCGTAACATCTTTCTTTATTTTTGTCAATTCTTTTTTATTATCCCTTGCCATACATGCCCTATCAATAAGATCGGCAACTTTTTCTATTTCTTTTTCTTTCATGCCACGCGTTGTCAATGCTGGAGTACCCAATCTAATACCAGAAGGGTCAAGTGGCTTTCTGGGGTCATACGGTATCATATTTTTGTTAATAGAGATATTCACAGATTCTAAAATATGTTCTGCTTCTTTACCGGTAATCTGCTTACTGCCAAATAGGTCAACCAACACTAAATGATTGTCAGTCCCACCAGAAATAATTCGATATCCTCTTTTTTGCAAAGACACAACTAGCGCTCTTGCATTCTTAATCACTTGTGCAGAATATGTCTTAAATGTTGGCTTCAGTGCTTCAGCAAAAGCAACCGCCTTTGCAGCGGTCATATGATCATGAGGGCCACCTTGAGTTCCCGGAAAAATTGCTCTATCTATATCTTTGGCAAATTTTTCTTTACACATAATAATCGCTCCTCGGGGCCCACGAAGTGTTTTATGTGTGGTGGTGGTAACTACGTCAAAATACGGTACAGGACTTGCCAACTGACCCCCCGCAATAAGCCCTGCAATATGTGCAATGTCTGCAAAAGTAAATGCTCCTATTTTATCCGCAATTTCTTTAAATCGTTTCCAATCCATATTGCGAGAATATGCCGAAAATCCAGCCAAAATCATTTTGGGCTTTTCGCGAAGTGCTAGTTTTTCAACTTCATCCATATCGATTTGCTCTGTTTTTCTGTCAACAAAATAAGGAATGATATTGAAAAGCCTTCCTGAAAAATTTAATGGATGGCCATGGGATAGATGGCCTCCCTGGTCAAGAGAAAGTCCGAGTACTTTATCCCCAGGATTTAGAAGTGCAAAATATACAGCAAGATTTGCCGGACTTCCAGATAGTGGCTGCACATTCACATGTTCTGCACCAAATAATTTTTTGGCTCGCTCTATAGCTAACTCTTCCACTTTATCTATAACTTCATTACCTCCGTAATACCTTTTGCCAGGATATCCTTCTGAATACTTATTTGTTAATATCGATCCAAGCGCCTCTAATACTGCAGGGGAAACATAATTTTCTGAAGCAATTAATTCCAATCCTTCTTTTTGCCGCTTGGCTTCTTCTTGGATTAATGTATAAAGTTGGGGATCTTGGGTTTGGAGTACTTTCATTTACTCAGATAATAATGGAGAAATTTACTTATGGCAAGAGGGTCAAAGTGGATCAGCGTCTCCTAAAAAATCCTTGTACCCGGTCTCCCAAAACTAATCCCATATGTACTAATCGAGCTTCATTGGCTTCCTGCTCTAGTTGGGCTAGACTGGTGTATCTTTTTCCATATTCGGGGAAATAGGCAACCGCATGCTTTCTGTCCTTCACATAAGCAGCATTTGCAAGAAAACCTATGATCGGTCTCGTCCGAGCTTGAGCGCTTTCGTGAAGCTTCAATCCTGCATGAATAGCTTGCCTAAGCATGTCAGGGTTATCGTTAAATCTATCAGCGTATGCTTTATATCTTTCGGTCATATACTTCCATGCTTGTATTCTTAATTGTTCGACTTGATCTGAATTAAGTCCTGCTTTGTTTCCTGCATCTTGTATTTGTTTTACAAGGTGCTCTTCCCATTTATCTGCTATTCTTCTTTTTTCGTCATGCGCTCTGTCTCCCCCATCAATTGCAGCAACACCATTTACCAGAACCCTATCGATAACAGCTACTTCAGGCGCTATCCATTCCAAATCCCCAAATAATGTTTCCACATGCCCAATTACTGCTCCAACCGCCGCACCTCCGGCCTCTACACTAGCCCAAAATGCTTTATTATTTCTGTCTTTTTTGTGAATTTCATATTTAATGCGGTTATACAAGGGATCAAATCGTCTTGCAAGAGCATTTGCAATCTCGTCTATATGCTCAACGCCTTTTAATCCTTCAGGTATGGTAATCTGGTCTCCAACCACAATTCGTGTAACATGACCAAGAGCAGCTACTGAATCTATAAAAGTAGTTATAAGATCTGGAAAATATCCAAATGGAGCATCCCAGTCCGCAGGTTCAGTACGAAGATCAAATTTTTCGAAATCAAGTTGATAGCCAGGTTGTAAGAATTCAGGTGATGATGTTTGTCTTTCTGCCATAATTTGCCTATTATAAGATATTCTTACAAAAAGTCAATAGTTATGGTGGGGCTGTTCTCTAGGCCTTTTCGAGGGTGAGAAAGGTATATGGATATTCCCAATCGTGTCGCTCTTCTTTGGCTACCACTTTTGTAAATTCAGAATAGTCTGGGAAAAAAGTATCTCCCTGAAAATCATGATCAACGAGCGTAAGGTAAAGCCTACCTATTTGCGGCAAGGCTTCTGCAAAAATTTGCCCGCCGCCGAAGATGAAAACTTCGTTTTCAGTAGTTGGTAGTTGGTAGTTAGTAGCTAGAGTAGCTTCAGCTTTTTTGAGGGCTTCGTCTAGAGAATGTACAACTACCGCTCCTTCGTACTGAAAGGTAGTATCCCTGGTGATGATGATGTTGGTTCTATTTGGGAGAACTCTTCCAATGCTTTCAAAGGTTTTTCTGCCCATGATAATCGGATAACCAGAGGTTAATTCTTTCATGCGGACAAAATCTGCTGGAATATGGAAAAGAAGTTGATTATTCTTCCCCAAAGCTCTTTTGCTGTCCAACGCAGCTATTGCGCTGATTCTCATACTGCCATTTTACCTGTTTTTTTATCATATAACCCGCCTGCTACGGTAAGCTCTGCTTTCATCATCGGGTATGGGTCATATTCCAAAAGCTCTACATATTCTGGGCGGAATTCATCCAGCGTCTTAAAATCGTGGGTAAATTTGACGGTAGGAAATGGACGAGGCTCTCTTGTCAGTTGCTCTTTTACCTGCTCGACATGGTTTTCGTATATATGGACGTCCCCAAACGTATGGATAAATTCACCTGGCTCGTATCCTGCAATTTTGGCCAGTATCATGGTGAGGAGTGCATACGAGGCAATATTAAATGGGACACCCAAGAATAAGTCTGCACTTCTTTGGTACAGTTGCAGAGACAATTTCCCATCGCGCTGGGAAATTTGGTACATATTGTGACAAATGGGAAATCTCGACGCGTCTTCCAACGTTGCCATGGTGTACAAATACTCCGGATTCCAGGAAGTCACAATAAGATTTTTGGCATCTGGGTCATCTTTGAGTTCTTGCAATACCCAAGACAATTGATCAATAGTACGAGCTTGCCCTGAGCTCTTCGAGTCTGAGCCTGAGGTCTCATCCCTCAGAGTCGAATGACTTGCCGAATGGGTCGGCCAGTGGCGCCACATTTCTCCATAAATACGTGGAAGGTTGCCATGCTTTTTGGCAAATGCAGCATCTGTCCTAATTTTTTCTATAAATTCCTCCTGAGATAGAGGATCAATATTGTCATCCCGAACTTGTTTCGGGATCTTTTTATGAGATGCTGAAACAAGTTCAGCATGACGAGGAGATCCAATTTTGCCTTGATATATCTTGTATGGATACGCGTCCCAAATATGCACATTGTTGTCTACCAAATATTTTATATTGGTATTACCCGACATAAACCAATACAACTCATGCAATACGCCTTTCCAATACACTTTCTTCGTAGTAAGAAGTGGAAATCCTTCAGATAAATCGTAGCGCGTTTGTCTACCAAAAAGGCTATATAACTTGATGTCTGTCCCCCGGTCTACTTTTTTACTGCCTTGCTCGAGCGCTTCTTTAAGAAGATCGAGGTATTGATATTCTGCACTTCGACTGCGCTCAGTGTCTTTGAGATGCTTATTAAAAGTTGCCATGTTTTATCATTCTGAACGGAGTGAAGAATCTAGATCCTTCGTTTCACTCAGGTGACAAAAAGATATCAAACTTTTACAATTTAGACAAGAGAGCGAATCGTATCGTAGTACATCGAAAAATTCATTTTTTATTCTTTACGAGGATCATCTTTACGAGGATCAACCTCATCCCAGCCTTAAATTAAGGTTGATCCTCAACTAAATCTCTGTTGGTTAAATCTGTTTTTCCCGCTTGGTTGCAGCGACGCGGCCGCCTTGCCATTGGCCGCGATACTGTGCACCCTCGCCTAATACTTCTTCTACCTGCATGTGGACAAAGCGCGCTCCCATTTCCATGGTTACGGTAATAGGACCTTCATTTTTCAGGCCAAAAGTAAGCTTACCAGAATATCCTGGAGCAACATTGCCAGTGCGAAGAAAAAGTCCACTACGAAATGTTGTTGTTCGCGGCTTAAAATTGGCAGTGAGAGAAAGAGGCATATTCACTTTTTCTATTGTTGCAACAAGAAAGTAGTCGCCCGGATGAATAACAATGACATGAGGAACTTTAGATCCTGAATCAAGTTCAGGATGACGATTTTGAGGATGAGATTTCTCGCTAACGCTCGAAATGACAGGAATATAGGAAGCGACTAACTCTATATCTGCAGTTTTTCTTTCTGTCTCGCCAAGAAATGCATCGCCAGAAATTTTGTATACTTCCCCAAGACGCAAATCAAATCCCGCGCCTTCGGGACTCTTTAGCTCTCGCTCAGACAAACCCTCTACTAAATTAATTTCTTTGACGAGTTGTAAAAGTTTTTTTGGTCCTAAAATCATATCAGTATTTTGTATTTAGTATTTTGTATTTAGTATAAATAAAATTTCCTTATCCCTGCTAAATACCATATACCAAATACTATATACTAGTTTTGACTTTAGTAAATAACTCCTCTGTAATTTCTTCCGGTGAGCGCTCACCATTTACTATGGTAATCATGTCGGGAAATTCTTTTTTAAGATACTCGTATGCATGGGTTGTCTTGGAGAGCTTTTCTTTGGTGTCATAAATTTCTTTGTGCTTGCCGCTTTGCGTAATTCGTTTCATTGCCTCTTGCGGACTAATCTCCAAAAGAAAGGTAACATCTGGGGCAAAAGACTGGTGATAGAAAGACAAAATAGAAAAAGCGACCATGCTCCAGTCTGGAATGGCATCCATGTCTGCCATCGCATAGGCAATTGCAGACCAAAAATATCTATCCATCACAATAATCATTCCTTTTTCTAAAAGCTTTTCTAATTTTTCCAAATGCATAATGCGGTCGGCATTAAAAAGATATTGCAGCGCAAGAGGATTGATGGCAAAATCGCCAGACAACACTTTTTCGCGGATAAATTGGCCAATAATATCGTCTGTTGGCTCTTTCGTGTAGGAAGCAGGAATGTTGCTAAGATTTAATTTCTTTACCAGGGCTTTGGCTTGGGTGGTTTTCCCTGCGCCATCAGTCCCCTCAACCACCACAATTTTTCCTTTGTAAGGATTTTTCTTAAATTCTAGGTCAAAAGATATATGACGAACCATAGTATTTTGTATTTAGTATTTCGTATTTGGCAAAAATAAAACTTCAATGTTCATGCTAAATACCATATACCAAATACTATATACTATTCACCGTCCATGTGGATTCGGCTTTCTTCCGGTGCTTGTTGGAATTTATATTTTGCCTGCTTTTTGCTGGTATAGGGCACCTCTGCAGGACTGCTTAGCTCTTCGAATGTCATCGCACAAATGCGCATTCCCGGCGTAAGACTTATTGCCATTCTGCCTAAATTTCCCAATTCCAAAACCGGCTT
>JANWIQ010000006.1 GCA_025449795.1 Minisyncoccota bacterium | reverse complement strand
TCTTGACTCGTGCTCTACGGGAAAAGAAATAAATGAGCCAAGTATTGCAAGGATAATGAGTGAATCTCTAGGAGGATTGCCCGTGGATGCTTTACGTATTCCTACAAGCTCAGAAAATTCTGTAGGGGGAAAAGGGATTAAACATAGACCAATTTTTCAATTGAGACTTGGATCTCAGCGAGTTACTATAAATTTAAAGCTCCTTGGACGTTTTGCAAAGGTAAGTTACTCTGGTCATAGAGATCCTGATTCATAGCATTAAATTTTCTTTCTATCTCACCCTGGTATTTTAGATAAAAATTAGGTATATACAATCTTATTAAACAGCCGAAGATTGTGGAGAAAAGAACCAAAAAATTGTACCCTATTTCTTGCACCCCTTTCTGTTTGTCTCTTTGGGTTAAGACATAATAGGCCTGGGGATGGTAGAATACCTAAGAGTGCTTGTGATTCCAGACCCAGGTGCTCCGCCCCACTTGCTAACGCTTCGAGGGGATTTGGTTCCAGGCCAAGCTGCTGTGTTATTAACTTCCTTCCCGGGGCTTGCCGACGTTAATAATTTTATCCACTTCATTCTCATCGGCAGAAAGCTTTGCGATATCTACTTTTTGTTTTTTTAGGGTAATAAGCCCTTGTAAAAGGTCATGTGCCTTTACCGCATCCTTCCACGTAAGCCATTCTATTTTAATGGGTTCGTCTTTGATAAATGAGTTGGGAAGAATTTTCAGTGTCGCAAAAAAAGGTGCTTTAGAAAGGGAAATATCGCCAATATCTGCTACTGGCATGCTCATTTCATACGAAGAAAAGAAAAACATATTATGGATAAAGACGACTTCAATAGGATTAATGCTAAGACAATCTGGAAATAGGTCAAAAGGGAAAACTGAATGGATAACAAGAAGTGGTTTATCTACATGAGACAATACTTCACGGATTTCTTCATTCTCTTGGGGTAAAGGATGGTCACGTGAACGAGCAGAAAATATATTTTTTGGTTGTTGCATTCCTCTAAAAATAGGAGGTATTTACGGGAAAGATACTAGAAATCGGTAGGAATTAGGAAATTTTTTTCCGGAGTACATTTCCTGCGACAAGAAGCGGTACAATAATCACGAGCCAGGCAAAATTTATTTGCAACACTCGTGTCGCTTTGGTGGTATTCCCCAGTGCATATTGCATATCTGCAATCTTTACCAGTGGTGGGTTAGTGCTTGCTGCGGCTAATACCGTTGTGGGAAGAGAAAGTCCGAGAGGTTGTGGAGCAGGAGGATCACCAATCGGGGTGACTTGTGGCGGTAAAGAAGTTGCGGTGTGGGAGATGGTGATGGCATTTGCTGTGGCAGGAGTATTTGCAGCTACCTGGGAACTTGGAGACGAAGGAGGTTGTTTGGTATGTCCTGGGGTAATGAAATTCCCTTTCCAACTGCCAAAAACATTGACAATAGTAACGATAAGCTTTGCTCCATGCGTGAGGTTGTTATTTACAAAATCAACTAAATTCGCCATAATTTTTGCGCTGCCAGTCGTGATGCTGGTATTTCCCCCGGTATTAAAATTCGCTTGGTTGCCGCCGGTATTTGCGGAGAGATCTAGGACATTTTGTACGGTGGCATTATTGGATTGAGTGGTAGTACTGCCCACGGTTTCCGTAACCGTCGTGCTATTTTGGGATCCTGAGCCATTGTTGTTGGTTGCGAGATTTCCATCTGGGGTTACGCTAAAATTAAGGCCAGGGCTAGAGGCAGTATTGCCATTGCTCCCTACTATCTGTCCGCTCCAGTTGCCGTTATTATTCACCAGTACAAGCCAATAGGTGCCACCATCTAAATTGTTGTTCGCAAGGGTTAAAGAATTTGCATCTACAGAAGAGGATCCTGTCTGGATACTATTATTTCCGTTGGTATTTGCGGTAGTCGCATTGTTGCCAGTTGTTGCAGAAGTTTTTATGAGATTTGATATCGTTGCTCCATTAGTTTGGGTTGTTGTATTTTGCGTATTTTGGGTGGTTTGTGTGGTGGATGAGGAGCTGGCACCATTTCCCGAGGTAGTACTATTTGTACTGCAGTTGGTTGTACATGAAAGAGCGCTGTCCGGAAGAATAATATCCCCATTCAGATTCCCATCAATATTTACCACTGCAAATTCTACCTGTCCGTCAAAGTTGTTATTGGCAAATGCGAGTGAATTTGCGTCAACGTTGGCATTGCCTGTGGTAATAGTGCTGGCACCTGATGTATTTTGGCTTGCGGTATTATTGCCCGAATTGGCAGAAAGTTGCAGCGTATTCCCTACTCCTGCAGTGTTTTGTTGGGTGGTAGCGCTTGTGGAATTTTGTGTTGCATTGGTAGTATTTGTGGAAAGTGCGCCATTATTTGTTGTTGTACTGGTGTTGCTAGCTGTGCAATGCATAATGCAGTTAGCTGGTAGATCTAAAATTATATCGCCATTTTGATCTCCTGCGACGTTAAATTGCGAAACAGACACTTGTCCCAAATTGGTATTTACTCCATTTACGACTGTTCCGGAGGCATTTGCATTACTCGTGGCGATGGTTGCACTTCCAACGTTGTTGGAAGAGGAATTATTGCCTGTTGTGCTGCTTTGGCTCACTCCCGTAGTGCTCTGGCTATTATTTTGCAAAGCAGCGGTATTGGACGCTGTTGGGGATGACGCATCTATTGGAGTATTTTGGGGAGTACTTGTGCCATTTATGCTCGTAGTATCTGTTGGAGTGGTGTTGTCAGTACTTTGCGTTGTAGAAGGAGACGCCTGGGTCGCCTGCGGTGGCGTACTGGGGAGTGGTGTGGGTGCAGTCGGTGTGGATGGTGCTTGTGGTTGGGTAGGCGCAGTCGGTTGTGTGGGGGGTGTGGGTGCAGTCGGTGTAACTTGTCCTGAATCTGTTGCAACATCATCTGCAAATGCAGCAGTATTTCTCAAGAGCAATACGGTGAGGGCAAGAAAAATCAATACTCCGTTTTTGATAACATTACGTACACGTATTTTCATTTTTTTTAAGTTTTATTTTTTGCGTTTTTGCGAGGGCCCGCAGTTGGCGGACCCTCAGCAATTTAGATGTGTAATTGGCCAAGAAGGCTATTCATGTCAAATAAAAGACTAATATCCATTCCGCCTAATTGCATATCTACTCCATTACCAACATGATTGATGTTGGCTGTTGTACCAAGAGTTGTTGCGTTATTGGTATCGCCAGTAAAGAGAAACGCTGTTCCTCCATTGTGACTGGTATTCCAAGACGTCGAATTATTTCCGGTACCATTGTTGTCTCCGTTGCCCCATTCCCGACCAACATTGTTGGCTATTTCTGCTCGATTGTTTTGTTCTGCAGAAACCAAGTTGCCAAAATTATCGGTTACGTTGTTGCGGGAAAATGCTCCATTGCCATCAATGGAAATTGTGCCATTCCCATTGGTGCAACCACATGCCGAAAGATTGGCAAAATTCAAATTGGCCCTATTGTCAATCATCGTGGTGTTGCTTGCATTTCCTGTACCGAGAAGAACCGTGCCTCCGGTATTAAAATCAGCCCTGTTATGTCCTGTGCTTGCATCAGCCAGAACCTCATTTACAATGTGAGCAGTATTACTTTGTCTGAGGGTTGTTGTATTCCCATTTTCCAAAGCAATGGTATTGCTACTTTCTGCTCCATTCCCGTCAATAGAAGCTGATAGAGTGCCGCCGTTTCCCGTACCTCCCAAACTCGCAATATTTGCATTTGCGTTATTGGCGATGGAAGTATCTGAGGAGGCATTTCCTGTTACAAGCGTGGTGTTGCCACCTGTATTAAAGCTGCTGGTATTATCTCCAGTGCTTGTGTGCCCGGTAACGGAATTGGTAATATTTGCCGTGTTATTTTGAGACAGAGACGTTGTATTGTCTCTGCTGCTTGTCGTTACTCGGTTTTCCGAGAACGCGCCATTATTGGTTATACCAATATTTCCAAAACTGTTTTGGCAGTTGCATCCACTAAAATCAGCGACATTTGCGTTGGCATTTGTCATGATATTTGTTGATGTAGATGCTCCTCCGGTGCTTATACCGGTAGAACCTCCGGTATTAAAATTTGCTTGGTTTCCTCCAGTGCTTGCAGACGTATTCACGGTGTTGGTAATGTTGGCGGTATTATTTTGCGAAAGCGTGGTGGATGAATTATTATTCATCGTCACCGTATTCGTTGAAACAGCGCCATTGCCGCTTACTGTGGTGTCCGCGAGTGCCATGGGGGTTAGACTACTTAGGAAAAGTGCTCCGGTTGCGATAGCGGTAAAAATTCCTTTTTGTAGTGTCATATTTGTTTTCACCTCCTTTCAGACTTTCTTGCAAAAGATTTCTGTAAGAGAGGGTACAGAGGGTCCTTAAACGCTAGATAAATTTCTTGTAAGACTGTAGTAAATAAAGCAGGCAAGAGGTTGTATCTTGCGGTTCATTGCAGTCCGGAGTCTTTCGGTTTTTCAAGGAGACGTTCGCTCCAAACTCACTCAATGTAATTTGCTTACCGGTTCGTTATTCCGTATTGAATAGTCATCAAACGAGCAAACTATAGTCCTGAGTATGCTGAAGGATTCCAGTGCTCTTGAAAAACAAAAGCCTCCTGCCTGCTTAATTCTTAGTTCATAATTCCTAATTCTTATTTGAAGTGGATGGGAATGTCTGTTTTTGGGCCGGAAAGCTGGCCAACGTGGAGTGTGAGCGTATTCTGGGTGCTATCGATAGGAAACCCGATGTGCGTATATTCTGTGGAAATAGGTTGCACGATAATGGGGTCATTGTACATTTCTGCGGCGAATAATTCATTCTGGTTGTCTACGGAAATGCGGACATAATCTCTGCTATTTAGCTGAATCGTCTGGGAAGATGTATTGGTGAGCTTGAGATTTACGATAAAAAAGGTCCTGCCTGTGACCGCACTCGCGCGCTGTCCTTTAATAATCACCTGGTTTTGTTTGTCCACAGAAACAATCGTATACGCAATAGTGGTTGCCTGTTGACCGGTACTGTCTGCGACAGGAAAAGAAAATGTTTTATTTACCGACTGCTGTGCTAGAATCGCGGGGCTTTGTGTGCTGCTGTCTGCCGCACTACCAAAAAGAAATTGTCTTCCAACGACAATACTTACTCCAAGAAAGAGAAGGACGATAGCGCCGAGAATACCCATTTTTGCTTTTTTCATATCAGCAGAGCTACTTTGTCGAGTGTACAAAGCAAAAGATGGGAGTATATAAGAAAGGAGTAATTATCGTGTAAAGATAGGGCTTGACAAGGATAAAAAAAGCATGTTTACTTATTGTGTAGAGTGAAATGAAAAGAATTTTTTGTGTATTACGTGCATCTTCGTCCAGTCGTGGATTTACCCTTATCGAATTGCTTGTGGTTATTGGTATACTGGGTATTCTTGCAGCGGCTCTTATTGCCACCATCGATCCTTTTGAGCAGCTGAAGAAAGCAAATGATGCCAATGTAAAAAATACTGCGGTTGAATTTGTGGATGCAAATATTCGTTACTTTACCACACACAATCAAATGGCGTGGTCTGCAGATACTACCTGCTCGGGAGGTACGTCGCCAACAGCAGCGAATCTTGGCTTGGCGGCACAGACTGGTTGTTTGACAGACTTAGTCAATGATGGAGAAATTAAAGCAGCATTTACGACCGCAACGGGAATACTCTCAAGCATTATTATTACAGGTGGAACAAATTCGGTGACCGCATGCTTTTTGCCTACTTCGAAGTCCGGCCAAAGAGATCAAAATGCGAGATATACAGCAAGTGGCACCTTGGCTGCTCCTGCGAATAGTTGTTTAGGCGGAGTTGGCGCAACAACAGGCGCAACAGCATGTTATTGGTGTTCGCTATAACGTCCTCATGCAATTTCGAAAGTTTGCTATTCCTGTCTTACTTTTTGTTTTCGTCTCTTTTTTGTACATCCATAACCTTTCACGAAGCGTGTATGGAGGAGATGTAGGCGATCTCATTACTGCAGCATTTGTGGGAGGTGTTGCCCATCCTTCGGGATATCCGTTATTTGTATTTTTGGGATTTTTGCTTACGAGAATTCACTTTTTTCCCTCTCCTGCTTTTGCGGTCGGACTTATTTCCGCTCTCTCTGGAAGTTGGGGAGTTGTCTTTTTTTATCTCACGATAAAACAAATGACAAAAAGTATCCTGATTAGTGTGACTGCTAGTCTTATCCTTGCTTTTTCCTACTTTTTTTGGTTTTATAGCGAAATTGCGGAAGTTTTTGCATTACATAGTTTTTTTCTTATTTTGCTTTTGTACCTTACCATGCGTATTCGCGAAAAAAAATCACTCGGCGCATGTGTCCTTTTTTTCTTTACTTTTGGATTATCCCTTACCAATCACAGTACGATGCTTCTTGCTGTGCCCTCCTTATTTATGTTGCTTTTGCAACCACTCGTTTCCTACAAAAACAAGCTACACGTTGTGTTTGTTGCGATGGTAGGCAGTTTTGCAGGGCTCATGATGTATCTGTATATTCCTATTGCGTCTTCTTTTCATCCCCTTCTCAACTGGGATAATGTCCATGATATTCCTTCTTTTTTTCACTTAGTATTACGACAGGACTATGGTACTTTTTCCGCAGGACTTTTTGTTACTCCCTCTCTTTTGCAGCGGGTTGTCATTGTAAAATCGTACATTCTTGCAGTCCTCTTTCAGCTTACTATCCCAGTGCTTTTTTTGTGTGGCATTGGTTTCCTGTACCTCTGGAATACGCGCCGACTTTTCGCGATAAGTATGTGCATTGGTTTTCTTTTGTCTGGGCCCCTATTTATTGGGTATGCTGGATTTCCCCTTACTGGGGGATTTTATTTTGGGGTAAATGAAAGATTTTTTCTTTTGTCTATTATTTTTCTTCTTTACTTTTTTCCATTTGGGCTCCTTTTTCTCTCTCAACTTTTCAAAAAATATCTTCACAGAAATAGTGTTGTTTTGCAAATGGTATTTCTTATTATTCCCCTCATGCTTTTTTTCTATAATTATCCTAAGACAAATCTTTCTCACGTTTTTATTGGAGATACGTACGGAGAAGATGTGTTGCGTCCCCTTCCCCCCAATGCGCTTGTTTTTACTGCAGGAGACACAATAATTTTTAATACGTGGTATATGCACTATGTAGTCGGCATGCGGCCCGATGTCCATGTCTTAAATATTAATGGGAATATTGGAAGTCCATATTACTCTGTATTGGAAAACCAGTATCTCTCGTCTCATCCTCATGCGACATCCAGAGAGGCGCAAGAAAATATTTTGGAAACTTTGCCACAAAATGGTAGCGTATTCTCTGTAGAGGAGTTGCAGCCACTTTCAAAAAAGAAGTTTACCTGGATTCCCTATGGATTGCTTTTCCAATTAATTTCTCCGGACGCATATCCAAGCGAGTCAGATTTTATGAAGAATGAACAAAAAATTTGGCATACGTTACATGTTCCCTATTTTCTCAACACAAAAAATAATCTTGCGTTTGGGAATCTTACTATTGCGGATATCCCCAATAGTTATGCAAATGCGATGGTACTTACAGGGAACTTCTATCTCTCACAGTATCACGACCGGCAACAAGCAAAAGATTGGTATATGAAAGCCCTTACCGTGGCGCCAGACTATGAAAAAATATATAGCTCGCTTGGAGTATATTATCTTTCTATTGAAAAACAATGTACGCTTGCACAAAGTAATTTTCAGGAAGCAATAGCACTCAGTCCCGTTGAGCCACTCAACTATTTTTTATTGTATGTCACAGATGCTTCTTGTTTGCATGAAACCAAAGCCGCGGAAGCAGTAAAAATACAATTTGAAAAACAATTTCAAATTTCCTTTACCAATGCATTTACCCACATGCAACAAAATAAGAAATGATACTATTTTTGCTCGGACTGTTATTTTTTTATGGCCTTTTTATTGGTTCATTTCTCAATGTGGTGATAGATAGGTTACCCAGAAATGAAGGTATTGTATGCGGGAATTCTCATTGTGAGTACTGCGGGCATACTCTTGTATGGTATGACCTCGTCCCCCTGTTGTCCTACCTTTTCTTAGCAGGAAAGTGTAGATATTGTAAAAAATTTATTGGATTTCGCTATCCTATTATTGAGTGCACGACTGGTATACTTTTTGCAATAGTTGGGGGAGCTTTTACGGGTATCCCCTCTCTTGTCCTCATGCTTGCGATTGCAAGCTGTCTTTGTGTATTATTTTTTATTGACCTTTTTGATGGAATTTTACCAGATAGCGTCCTTGTTGTACTGAGTGGTTTTGCAATTGTGCAAAAACTTTTTCTTGCAGAGCATATTATTTTTTTTCTTTTGGTTGGATTTCTGACAGGGATAGGATTTTTGGCGCTTTTTCTTCTGACGAGAAAAAAAGGAATAGGATTTGGGGATGTAAAATATGCATTTGTTATGGGCTTTTTACTTGGTTTTCCAAGCATCATTCCTGCACTCTATATCGCTTTCTTGACAGGCGCTACGGTTGCTCTCATACTGGTTGTAGGAGGGAAAAAGAAACTGAAAAGCAGTATTCCCTTTGGGCCATTCCTTGTCCTGGGGACTTTTGTCAACTTGCTCTGGGGACAACAACTATGGGTACTCTTTCAAAAAATAGTAGGAATATAAAAGGATTTACGCTTATTGAACTTATTGTTGTTGTGGCTATTATCAGCGTGCTTTTTGTTGCCCTGGTTGCTATTTTTAATCCAACTGCACAAATTGAAAAAACAAAAAACGCAACGCGACAACAAGATTTTAACCAAATAAGAACTGCTCTGGATACGTATATCAACGATAAAAATTGTTACCCGACGGCTATCCCTTTTGGCAGTGCATGGTCTGTCGGCGGGACCGTGTATATGCAAAAAGTGCCAGAAGACCCTGACTGTTCTGGGGCAAAGCCCAGCAATTGCTATGTGTATGAAACAGATGGCTCTTCCTGTCCGCAGTGGAATATTCTTTTTTCCCAAATGCATCAACCAATTGCAAATACTTCCCAATGCGTTATTTCATCAACCTGTATGCCATCCGGTGGAATCGGCTCATACAACTACTGCATTGTTTCGGGGAAAATGGATTGTTCGTTTATCGCAAGTAATCCTCTTCCCTCACCAACAGTGCCAGCAGGATATGGTGGGTCTGGTGGCACTGGGGGCAGTGGAGGTGGCACTCCAACGCCTACCCCAACACCAGGACAAGTGAACTGTAGCGGAAATATTCTATCTGCCTGTAGTAATGGGGTATGCAATGTGGAATCTGCATCCCAGTGTCTTCAGTGTGGAGGTTCATTGCCCTGCTATAACGATCTTATCTGTGGAGGAGTAAAATGTTAGCCATAAAAAGGGATGCTGGTTTTACACTTATAGAAATGATTGTGGTTATTGGCGTTATTGCAATCCTTTCGGCGATGCTTATTGCAATTGTCGACCCTGTTTCGCAATTCCAAAAAGCAAGGGATGCCCAGAGAAAATCAGATTTGTCCCAAGTGCAAAAAGAATTGGAGCAGTATTATCAAGATACGGGGCATTACCCCGTGTCTACAAGTTCCTATCAAATTGTTGGCCTCAATAGTGTCACAGTTGCTTGGGGTACCTCAAACACCAATAATTGGCCATATGCCAACCAATTACCAAAAGATCCGGACACCACAAGGACGTATGTATATTTTGCAACGGGACAGTCCTACTGGCTGTATGCAAGTCTTGAACGCAGCGCAAAAGATCCGAGCGCATGCAATGCTGGCGGTGCATGTGCAAATTTGGCAACCAATGGTATTGTTGCAACAAAATGTGGCTCTACCTGCAATTATGGCGTAAGCAGTCCCAATACCACGCCATAAGAAAAGGATAAATGATACATGATAAAGATGGTATGATAATAGTATGAAGAAAAAATTACTGTATCCTGTATCCTGTATCCTGTATCATTTTCGTATAAAACGCGAGCACGGATTTACCCTTATTGAGCTGCTGGTTGTTGTGGCAATTATTGGGGTATTATCTGCCCTTCTGATGAGTAATTTTATTAGCGTACGACAACGCGCGCGAGATGCCCAGAGAAAATCAGATGTTCGACAAATCCAATCGGCGCTTGAGTTATATCGGGCTGATACTGGCGCATATCCCAATCAAATTGTAGGAAGTAATGGAAGTAGTTATACTCTTGGCGCCTGTGCTGCTGCATTTTCCTATAGCTCAACAACCTATATTAGGTCTCTTCCTTGCGACCCGATGTATGTAAAAAACGGTACAACCAATTGGTATAATGGCGGAAATTATTTTTATGAACAATTAGGCGGCGGGACCGGTTATGAGCTTGTGGCGTGTTTGGAAAATGCAAATGACCCTGATGGTCAGACTATTGCATCCTCAGCCGGATGTCATACAAATGCAAACGGAAGCGGTTGGATATTTGAGGTACTTAATCCATAAGCCTATGAATGCTCCTCACACAAATGGTTTTACGCTTATTGAACTGATTGTTGTATTTTCTGTCATGGCAATTATTGCAACAATTAGCCTTGCATCATTTGATTCCTACACCAATAGCCAAAAGTTGCGTACGAGTGTGTTGGATATAAAAACTCTCCTGCAACAAGCGAGGTCAGAATCGATTAATCAACTAAAGCCGGCTAGCTGTACGGGGACACTGCAGGGATACGAGGTACGGATATGTGCTGGCAATACATGTAATAACAGCGCAAATGATTATGAACTAGATGCGCTGTGTAGCGTCGTACCAAACGGTATTCTTATTTCCGGTTCCACATTCCCTAGTGGCGTTACGTTGGATGCAAATGGTACTACCCAAAAATCTTTTCGTTTTATTCCCATAACCGGTGGTATTGTCCAAGGAGGAACAATTATGCTAGACGGGGCAAATAGTGCAAAGCAATCAATTGTCCTGACAACAAGTGGGGTCATACAATAAATTTATGAAAATCGCAGGAGAAGATCAAAGAGAAAAATATATACTGGAAAAAGGACAAAGCCTTGTTGAAGTACTAGTTGGACTTACCACAGCGGTGATGATTTTGGGGGCAATTACTGTTGCTACTATTTCCTCATTGAATAATGCGGTGTATGGTAAAAATCAAAATCTTGCAACAGAGTACGCACAACAAGCAATAGAAATAGTCCGAAATTTACGGGATAGGAATTACTCGTCATTTAGTCAGTTGAATGGAAATTATTGTCTTGCAAAGACGTGTGACAAAATAGATCCGGCTGGAGGGCTAAATGATCCCTGTGGCCCAAAATCGGTGCTCTGTGACCAAAATGTTGGTGGGGAAAATGCAGATATTTTTGTCCGTCAGGTGATGATTACCAAAAACGATCCAACGTGCCAGGCAAATCCCTCTCCTGCGCCAAACCAGGAAATAAAGGTTATTGCCAGTGTTGCGTGGTTTGATGGAAAATGTAGTAGTGCGAAGATTTTTTGCCATACGGTTACTCTTTCAACATGTCTTTCTACATATAATGTAATTTCACCGTAATGAAAAAACAATTTTCAAATTCTTTGGGTTTTACGCTTATTGAGCTTTTGGCTGTTATGATTGTCTTTGTGGCAATAGGTTCTCTTGTTACTTCTATTCTTGTTTCGGTTCTTCGGGGAAACAACAAAACAAATGCGATAAATGCTGTCCAAACCAATGGGGATTATGCAATTACACAAGTCGTCAAATCAATACGCGGCGCTACGGTACTTTTGCTTCCTACTTCGTGCGGACCGGTTGCTACCCCAACTGCGACTTCATCCGTGAAGCTTGGTTTTCCCGATGGAAGCACCACGATATATAGTTGTTTTGACGCCAATAATATTCCCTCTGTTACTTCCAATTCTGCTTCTCTTATCGATACAAATGCCATCAGTGTGGTAAGTTGCAAATTTACCTGTGGGCAGGATGATCCAAGTGATTATCCAATTATCGGTGTAGACTTTTTTCTCCAATCAAAAGGGACAAGCCTTTCTGAGCAAAAAGCATCTGTATCTGCGGTAGAATTTCAGACATCTGTTGTTATTAGAAATCTTATTCGATAAACAAAAAGGTTGACAGTGCACTCTTGGGATTGATACGCTGGTGTAAGTATTAAGAATTTAGTATAACCTATGAAAGGAAATAGAATTCATCAAAGTGGGCAGATTCTCCTCATCGTTGTCCTTGTGATGGTTGTGTCTCTTACTGTTGGGCTTTCACTCGTTTCGCGTAGTCTTATCAATCTCAAAAACTCCAGTGAAGAATCAAATTCACAAAAAGCATTTCAGGCGGCAGAAGCTGGGGTGGAAATAGGTTTGCAAAAATCATTAGGAGATACTATTTCTATTGGGCAAAAAACGCTAGATAACGGCGCCGTAATCCAGAAAGTATCTCTGCAAACACTTGCAGGCAGCAGTATCACACTCAACAATGGTAATCCTGTTGCCCAAGACACGGGACTGGATGTATGGCTTACCCAGTATCCAGATTACTCCGGCACACCGTGGAGTGGAAAGCTCTATGTGTATTGGGGATCAAAAAATGGTTGTCAGGACGCTGCGCTTGAGGCAATTGTTATTTCTGGCGCTTCTGCCCTCGACCCTAATGCAACGATAAATAGGTATGGTGTAGATCCCTGTGGGGCAAATAGTATTGACGCGTCACAAAACCGTACGGGGAGCAATAATTTGTCCCCAGCACAAGGAGGGGCGAGTATAAATGGAGAACAATTTAAATTTTCTACTGCTATTTCTATTACCAATGGACTTTTGATCCGGCTTATTCCACTTTATAGTAATACCCCTATTGGGATTGTTGGATATAACAACAATAATCCGCCTCAGTTACAGAATTTTCCGGCCCAAGGAAGATTTATTACCTCTACTGGTGTATTTCCTGCTAGTCCCCCAAATACACAAAGGCAGGTCTCTTTTTTTCAAGGATACCCTCTTTTACCAAGTGAATTTTTTTATTCCGTATTTCAAAAATGAAAAATAACGCATTTGGCCTTGATATTGGGCAATCTAGTATAAAAGCAGTATGGCTTTCCAAAGAAAATGATGGGTTTTTTTTGGACGGAGCAATACGTATTCCAACCCCGGCACATGGGATGCTTTCTGAATCTCCTTTGGATGAGGAAGAAATAGCCCAAGCAATTCGATCAATGGTACAAGATGCCCACATTTCCGCAAAAAATGTACACATTTCCCTTCCGGAGAGCCAGGCATACACAAGGGTAATCGAAATGCCTCCTCTTTCTGATAAAGAATTGCTTTCGGCAATTTATTGGGAGGCAGAGCAATATATTCCTGTACCGCTTAATACCGTGACTCTGGATTATAAAGTGCTTTCGCGTCCAGAGCATGCAGAAGCAGGCGCAAAAATGAATGTACTTCTTGTCGGGGCGGTCACCGGCATTATCGCAAAATATGAAAAAATTCTCTCATTAGCGGGTTTAACCGTATCCACGGTAGAAACAGAAGTGCTTTCGACCATCCGATCGGTCGTTTTGGGCAATGCATATCCAGCAACACTTATTGTGCATATTGGGGCATCAAATACTTTTTTGGCAATTATTATAAATAATGTGGTTTCATTTACCTATTTTACGCCCATAGGAGGCATTGCTATTACCCGGGCAATTGCTTCTTCCTTTGGTTTTTCTTTGCAGCAAGCAGAAGAATATAAAAAGGCATATGGCCTTTCCGAACAGACTTTTGGCGGAAAAATTGCCCAAGCTGCACAGCCTATTTTAACGCTTATCATTTCTGAGATAAAAAAAGCATTGGCATATTATCAAGAAAAGCAAAAAGATACCCCTATTGCACAAATAGTATTAACCGGTGGAAGTGCTTCACTCCCTGGGCTTCCGACCTATATTACCAACGCGATTGGTATAGAAAGTGTGATTGGCAATCCGTGGAAAATACTTGTGCATGAAGATATTTCTAAGGAAATTATCGACGAAGCACCCTCCTATGCTGTTGCTGCTGGCTTGGCAATGCGGTAAACGCGAATGTACCTATGCAAAAAGAAATCAATTTACTTCCCCAAAAAAATGCTAACATTTTGCAGCAGGAGCGAACAATCATGCTGGTTCGGGCTATTTCCCTCTTATCAGTGTGTATTGTTGTCATCAGTATTGTCGCCGTTTTTCTTATAGGAAGAAGCTATTCGGTAAGTGATGCGCAAAGCCAGCAAGATGCGATGCATGCTCGTCTGCAACTTGTCCATGGAAGAATCATAAAAGATCTTACCTTAGTAGAGCGGGTTAGCCGTATCCAAACCGTGCTAAAAACACGGTCTTTGCTTACCGGTACGCTTGCTATTTTGCAGAAGCAGATTCCACAGAATGTGTCTCTGGAGACTGTAAGCATTACTGCTACCACGGTAACCATGTTGGTTTCATCCAATTCAGTGTCTGATTTGCAAACATGCATTGACTCCTTTACGAAGTTGGTAGATAAAAAAGTCCTCTTTTCAAAGCTTACGATCAATAATGTTGTGGTAGATGCAGTGTCGGGGAGGTATACCGTGAATATGCAAGGGAGCTTATTATGAACAATAACAAAATACACATCGACTCAGAAATAATAAAACTACTTTATTTTAAGTACAAAGCATACGGGTTACCTCTCGTTGGACTCTTCGTTTCGTGGCTTATTTTCTTCCAATTTGTTATTCCACAAGTGCAAAATGTCCTTACAGTAAAAGATCAGGTGGCAACGAGTGAAGAGACGCTTGCAGTCCTTACGCAAAATTATAATACTATTTCTTCGATGAAAGATGACGATCTTACCAGCTCTTTGGCTATCGCAAGTCGAGCACTCCCTCCGGTAAAAGATTTTGCAGGTATTCTTGACGCAATTTCTACTGCTGCCGGTGCTTCTGGGGTAAGTGTCAATGATTATTCTTTTCAACCAGGAAATATTTCCACGGTAGGCGAGTCGCTGGGGACCGCCCAGACAATCCAGCTCACCCTGACGATTAATGCCAACATAGATAAAACAAAACAATTTCTCACCCAACTCTCCAATCAGCTCCCTCTTTCAGAAGTGGTCAGCGTTTCTATCCTACAATTAGGAACAGCACAAGTGACGACAAATTTCTTTTTCAGCCCTCCTACCAATCCTTCGTTTGTTGAAACATCTCCCTTACCGGTTATTACTTCCAGCCAAAAACAACTGTTGCAACAGTTGTTGGGCATGGAAGCGCAGACGCTACAAAGCAGTGCATCTGCAGCAGCTCATTGAAGTAAATCAGGACGATGAAGTTTGGTAAGCTCGAGGGACTTTTCCTGTCTCCACTTGTCTATCTCTTTATGATTCCCAGAAAGGAGAATATCAGGTACTTTCTGTCCATGGTATTGCTGGGGAGTTGTATACTGGGGATATTCGAGTAACACTTGGTTATCCTGATCTCCCTTAATATTAAATGATTCATGTTGGGTTGCACCATCCTTTAATACCCCGGTGAGAAGTCGTACCACGGCATCGGTGATAAGCATTGCCGGAATTTCTCCACCGGTTACCACAAAGTCGCCAATGGAAATTGTTTCATCCACCAAATTTCTTACTCGCTCGTCAATTCCTTCGTAATGGGCGCACAGCAAAATAAGCTGGTTTAGTGTGGAAAAAGAACGGGCGATAGATTGCTGAAACTGTTTGCCTCTTGGGTCTAAAAGGACAATTTTTTGCTGCGTCTTGGGGAGGGTCGTATCTTTTACTTTTTGCAATGCGCTATCGATGACATCCACCTTCATGATCATGCCAATTCCCCCGCCATATGGCTTATCATCGACAACGTGATGTTGTCCTATTCCAAAGTCCCGGATATTGAGAAGATTAATTTCTGCAAGACCTTTTTCCTGTGCGCGTTTGATAATGGACTCAGAAAAAGGACCAGAGAACATCTGGGGGAATAACGTGAGAATTGTAATTTTCATTCACTAATGGAGACGTTAATTTTCTTCCCAAGTTTCATTGCGGGGATTTTCATGACATTCCTGAGTGCGCGGATAACTTTTCCTTCTTTTCCAATGACTTTTCCCATATCTTCTTGATGTACAGAGATAGTAAGGGTAACAAATCCACTATCATCGGTCTCTTCCACATGGACATCATCCGGATTGTCAACAATAGATTTTACTAATGTAAGAAGTATTTCTTTCATTTAACTATTTACTAATTTTTGGACGGTTGGGCTTACTGTTGCTCCAACAGATACCCAATATGCAATTCTTTCTTTATTGAGTTTCATTTTGGTGCCTGTAGCGGTTTTTTCTACCCATCCCAAAAGTTCGACTGATTTTCCATCCCGTCTATCGCGTTTTTCTTTTACGATAACACGATATTTTGCTTCGCCTTTTTTGCCCATTTTGGTAAGTCGTATTACTAACATAAATTTACAGTGATAATATATGAGTGATAAGTGACCATCTAGTCACTCATCATTTATCACTAGTCTCTATTCTATCATTTTCCCGTGGTCTTCTCAAGAGCTTGTTTTGCCGCATTTTCTTCTGCTTCTTGTTTGGATTTTCCTGTCCCCTTCCCAAGCAGTTCTTGCTTGACGTAGACGCCAACCGTAAAAATTTTTGCATGCGATGGTCCTTCTTCAAAGAGTACTTTATACAGTGGCGCAGCGTGCGCTTGACCTTGGACGTGCTCTTGAAAAAGACTTTTCGGGTCTTTAAAATCTTTATTTGCAATAATTTTTTCTGATTTTGGAAGGAGGGTTTGAGCAATAAAAGTAGTTGTTACTGCGATTCCTTGGTCTAGAAACAGTGCGCCAAGGTATGCCTCATAACTATCTGCTAAAAGGCTTTGGTTTTGTCGGCCTTGGGATTCCTCTTCGCCTTTGGATAACTTCAGATATTGTCCAAATCCCAATTCATCGGCTGTCTCGGCGAGGCTTTTGGTATTGACGAGTTGAGAGCGTAAATTTGTAAGTGTTCCTTCATTGAAATCTTCATATTTTCTATAGAAAAAGTCTGAGACAACAAAAGAAAGAATACTGTCTCCAAGAAATTCCAACCGTTCATTAGACGGCTCTTTGCTTTTTGCTTCATTCAGATATGACCGATGGGTAAATGCCCTTTCCAAAAGTTCTTGATTTTTAAATTTTGGTAATGCCATAAAAATATTGTTCGAGCG
>JANWIQ010000005.1 GCA_025449795.1 Minisyncoccota bacterium | reverse complement strand
CCAGTGACGCTTCCATATGATGTTGACTATATGCCAAAGGGGAAAGCGCCTCTTGCAACAAATGAAGAGTGGATGCAGGTGAAATGTCCCAAATGTGGTGGTGCAGCGACACGAGATCCAGAAACTTTGGATACATTTTTTGATTCCTCATGGTATTTTTGGAGATATTTGGATCCTCACTATACAAAAAGGCCATTTGATACAGACTTGGCAAAGCAGATGATGCCAGTTGATGTGTATTTTGGTGGCTCTGAGCATACCCTTGGTCATACACTATATGCGCGATTTTTTACAAAATTCTTTAAGATGATAGGGCTTACCGATTTGGAAGAATTTGCATGGAAAAGAGTACAGCATGGAGTTATTTTAGGACCTGACGGAAATAGAATGAGTAAGTCAAAAGGGAATGTAGTAAATCCAGACGATGTCGTAAAAGAATATGGCGCAGATGCCACACGTCTCTATTTATGTTTCATGATGCCATATGATGCAACTGCACCATGGGATACCAATGGCGTGTGGGGAGTATTCAGATTTTTAAAACGCGTGTGGGACCTTCAAAATAAAGTCTCTGGTCTTCAGTCTCTAGTTTCTAGCAATGATTCGGTGACCAGCGACCAAAGACTAACGACTAAAGACAAGGTTGTTATGAACAAGACTCTGAAGAAAGTTGGAGAAGATGCATCGTCTACAAAATTTAATACTGCTGTTGCAGAAATGATGAAATGGCTCAACCACTTGGAGGGGAAAAAAGAGGTGAGTGCACAAGAGTATAAAAACTTTTTGCTTATCTTGGCTCCCTTTGCTCCCCACATCACCGAAGAGTTGTTTCAGCAATTCTTCGCAAATCCCAAATCCCAAGCACCAAATTCCAATTTTATATCTGTACATCAGCAATCATGGCCCGAGATTGATAATAACTTCTTAACAGAAGACATGGTAACGATTGTAGTGCAGGTGAATGGGAAAATGCGGGGGAGCCTGGAAATTTCCAGTACAGAAATAGCAAATAAAGAAAAGGTTATTGAGCTGGCCAAAACGCAAGAAAATATTGCTAAGCACTTGGAGGGGAAGAGCGCTAAAAACATTATTTACGTACCTGGCAAGATCCTCAATTTTGTGGTAGCTTAGCTTCAAAATCGTCATCCCGGACTTGATCCGGGATCCAGTATCCTCAGTCAGCAGTCTTTCGATTTTTCAAGGAGACGTTCACTAGGGGTTCACTCAATGTAATTTGCTCACCGGTTTTCATATCGTATTGAATAGTCATCAGACGAGCAAACTATAGTCCTGAGTATGCTGAAGGATTCCAAAGCTCTTGAAAAACAAAAGCCTCCTGCCTATATTTTCTCATCGTCTTAATTCTTTCGTGGAGTAAAAAGGCACTTGGAAACCTTTTTGCAACTCAACTGAAAATTGGCTTCATACAACGTGTGAGATATTAGTTAGGTGCCAATTTTCACTTAGCGACGTGGAAAAGTCTTTGGAATACGAGCTAAACTAAACGAGCGTGATGTTGCAAAACAGGTGACCAAGGGACTGAGTGACACCACCTGTCTTGCTTCTTGCATTTCAAGATATCTTGTAGCACCATACATATATGGAAGTCTTAGAAAAGGGCACAGAGCTCTTCAAAAAGATTCCAAAAGACTATCTTACTCCTATTCTGATTGGATGCATGGGTTTGATATTGTTTGGATATGGTTCTTGGACTCTCTTCATTCAACCTCACCTTCGTGAAAATATTGCTTCTTCTTCCTTTTCACAGCCTCAATCTAAGACAAGTTTACCCCAAAATACCCTGAAAGTAGATATAGAAGGAGCAGTAGTAAATCCCGGGGTGTATTCGGTGTCTGCAGAAGGGAGAGTGCAGGATGGACTTATTGCAGCAGGCGGCCTTTCTTCGAGCGCAGATAGGAATTGGGTAAGTCAGCATATTAATCTGGCACTGAAGTTACTAGACGGGACAAAAATATATATTCCCTCCCTTTCCGATGCTACAGTAGGGCAAGCTCAGCAAGCTTCAACTCAAACAGATGCAGGGGGAGTTCTCGGAGCACAAAATCAGCAGATAGATATTAATAGTGCTAGTGAATCTGACTTGGATAGTCTCCCTGGAATAGGACTTGCTACTGCAAATAAAATAATTGCCGCCAGGCCATATACCTCTACGCAGGATCTGCTTACAAAAAAGATTGTGGGCAGTAAAGAATTCGATAAGATCAAAGATCTTATTGTTGTGCAATAATTTCGGATAGCACTCAGTAGGTCAGATAAAATTCAGACGAATTCGGAAAACCAGGATTTCAGTAGACCAGTAGTTCAGTCCACCAGAAATCATATGCTTCTGACATGCCGAATGACTGACTCACTGAAATACTGACTTTCTGACGCACTGAATTTATCTGAGTACTATCTGAAAATCTTTTCTATGAAATCATTGCAACTTCTATTTATTACCTTCCTCTTTTTAGCAGTAGTAGGAAGGGGAGTTCTTTCTTTTCTCTATGCTCCCAAGCTCCACGAAGGCCAATATGTGCGTTTTGAGACGGTTCTTCTGACCGAGCCAGCCAGTCATGGAAACTTTGATACCATTACTGTCCAATATACAAATGGTTTTAGCACTGTCCCACTTTCTCTTGCGTTTCCCTCAGGAAACGGGCTGCATTATGGGCAGGACATTGTTATTTCTGGGAGAGTAAAATTTAAAAAACTTAACGCGGCAAGCAGTCAAAATAGGCAAGTGCCAGCAAATACAAAAATCATTACGACTATCTCTTCGCTTCACATCAAGATACAACCAGGAAAACAAAACTGGTTACTTGGGGCAAGCTTTTTTCTTCGCCAACAAATACAATCTCTGTATACAAGAACCCTTTCACAACGATGGGCTGCACTCCTTTTGGGGATCGTCTTGGGAATAAAAGTGCAATTTCCAAAAGACTTTCTTAACGAGTTGCAAAAGACAGGAGTGGTCCATGTGATCGCCGCAGAAGGGCTCAATGTGATTATCGTATCCCAATTTCTCCTGGGGATTTTTAGTAGTTTTCTGAAAAGACAATGGGCAGTTATGGTTACGCTTGGGTGTTTGTTTTTCTATGCACTGGTCTGTGGATTGCAGCCATCGATTGTGCGAGCAACCATCATGATGGGATTTGCGCTGTCAGCACAGCTTGTAGGAAGGCAATATAACAGTGTGTACGGGCTTATGTTGGCAGCAGCAGCGATGGTGTTGTACAATCCCGTCTACATCTTTGATGTGGGGTTCCAGCTATCTTTTGGCGCAACAATGGGAATTATTTTTTTTAAACCAATGTTACCCAAATGGGGAATCCTTTCAGAAGATATCAATACTACCATCGCCGCGCAAGTTACTACGTTGCCAGTGTTGCTTGGTACCTTTGGTAGTTATGGATTGGTATCGGTAGTTGCCAATGCAGCAATTCTGTGGACCATTCCCATCCTTATGATTTTAGGTGGAGTAGGGGGGTTGGTAGGTATTTTTTTTCCTTCTCTGGGACAATTTCTCATTTTTCTTTGTTATCCATTCCTTTTCTTCTTTGACAAGGTGATTACCTTTTTTGCTTCTTTCCCCTGGCAGGTATCACTCACCTTCGTGCCTGTAAGCATAACAATAGGGTATTACCTGCTCCTTATTAGTGTTGTGTTATTTGTGAAAGAAAGAAAAAAGAAAGAAACAGAGCAAAACAAATTCTCCAATAGAGCGTAAAGATAGTAAAGCGTAGGGATAGTAAAGCAGAGGAGTTAATAAAAGGAAATAGTAAAGGATAATTTAATATAAGAAGATTATATAAGAAGATTATATAAGAAATAAAGAGAATATGAGGAGAATACCCTAGTTTCTTCTCTTGACAATTCACTTAAATGATATATATCATTTAAGTATTATGCCACAAGTTTCACGTTATCCAGTAGACAGGAAGGTTGAGGAGAGAATGTTTGAGGTTTTTCAAAAAGCTATATCAGCTTTGAGCGATAGGTCAGACGTAGAAAGTTTTTTACATGAATTTCTTTCTCCAATGGAGAAAATTATGCTCGCAAAAAGATTGTCCATTGCAGTCCTCCTGAAAAAAGGATTGGATTATGATACTATCCAAGAGATTCTTCATGTTTCTCCTCCAACAATTGCGAGCGTAAGTCTCCAGATGAAATATGCTGGAAGTGGCTATAAAAAGGTGGTGGAGAAGATTTTGGATGAAGAGCACGTAACGGATTTTTGGGAGAAAATTCAAGACGCGCTTGCAAATATTCCGCACTCAAAAGGTGCAAGCCTACTTGAACAACGGAAAAAGAGACAGAAGGAAAAATTTGCTTCTAGGAAAGCGTTTTAAGCAGAAAAAGGAGAGTGTATTGCCAAATGAGTGTTTTCTGCTTTTTCTTCTGCCAAAGGGAGGGTAAAGCTGACCGTTGTCCCTTTTCCTTCCTCAGAAGATAAATAAATTTGTCCTCCATGAGCCTCTACGATACCTTTTGAGATATATAATCCTAATCCTGTTCCTTGTTGGGCTAGTGGAAGTGCATTGCTTCCCACTTGGGCAAATTTAGAAAATAAATAGATTTGCTTTTCTTTGGGAATACCCACGCCGGTATCGCGAACGGAAATTACCACGCCAGGATTAGTAAGACTCGCAGGCAAATGTTCTTGCCTGGATACTCCAGCGCTTATTGCAATCGTTCCACCGGCAGGAGTGTATTTAAGGCTATTTGATAGCAAATTATGCAGTACTTGGACAATTCTTCCGTGATCTATATCTGCCTTAGGAATCGTATTTGGAATATCCACTTCCAGAAGAATGTGTTTCATATCTGCTTGGGGCTGAAAAAGCTCCACCACCTCCTGCATGAGCCCTGCAATAGCCACTGGCTTTTTCTCAACGGCCAATTTTCCTGCATCAATTTTTGCCGCGTCCAAAAGCGAAGTAATATCAGAAAGCATGCGCTTGGCTTGTTCGTCAATAATTCGAAGCAGTTTGTCCTGAGAAGCATCAAGGGTATTATCCTCCAGCAGGAGTTCTGCTCCAGACTTAATGGCCGTAATGGGTGCTCTCAGTTCGTGGACAATCCCATTGGTAAAGTCTTCTTTCAGGGTACTGAGATTTTCTTCAAGGGTAATATCATGCAAAATAATCGTTGTCCCAATGATGGTTTCTTGTCCTTCCACATGCTGGAATACCGGCGTAATAATACTGTGCACTATTTTTTCTCCTAGTGGAACTTTGTCAAGCTTTACCGGTGCTTTTTGTGCAATAGCTTGTTTTATCTGCGTAGAAATGTCCGCTCCTTTGGCCAAAATCGGGAGAATGTCGGGAAATGTAAGTTGTACTTCTTCCCCAAAGCCTAACAGCCTTTTGGCAGACGCATTGATGGTGGTAAGCTGTAAATTTGCATCTAGAAAAAGCAATCCGTCGGAAAGAGACCCTATCATGGCGAGGAGTTTTGCTTCTTCTGTCTCGATCACTTCTCTGAGGCGTGAAAGGGCGCTCGCGGCAATACCGGTCATCTGGTAAAGAATCGTCATATCTTCTTCTTTGTAGAGCCCGGGCCGTGTGCTAGAGACATTGATCAGTCCCACTATCTGTCCATTCACCACAAGAGGAATATGGAAAAATGAGGCAAGTATTTCTTTATTATTCTCATCCGGAAGCATGCCGCTTCGGATTTCTTCAATGTAGTCTGGCAATGGTTTGCCAAGTAGAGTGGAAAGGGAAGCGACCATGCTCTTTTTTACTGAATCGACAAAATTTCTGCTAATTTGCTCCTCAATCGCGCATTTAAATACCAGCTTGTTTGGCTCAATAAGAAGAGAAGATGCAGTGGAGTAGGGAAAAAGGTTTTTCAGACTGCCGGTGAGCGTATCAATAACGCGCTCAATATCCAGTGAATACCCAATTCTATCCTGAATTGCCCGCAGCGTTGCTATTTCATACAACCGCCTTTTTTGTATAATTTCGCGCTTGGCAATTTCTTTTTTTAATGCTTCTTCACGGCTGGAAAAATAGATGGCAAGACCGCCAAAAAATAGCGTTGTGCCAATGGCAACGAAAAAGGGCAGGGACATAACTTCAGTATAACTGAAGAATATCAAATTTCAAATATCAAATGTCAAATAAATAAGGTGCTTTTATTTATATAAATTGGAAATTGGTAGAATTTGGTATTGGTAGTATTGGTATTATTTCGTTAGTGATTCCAGCTTGTCTCCTGTTTTCTTACTGCCAATCACAATAATATAGGTACCTATGACAAAAAGCGCTTCTTTGGCAATAAGAATACCTGTGGTAAGAAGCGGATCTATGGTAAATCCGGACAATTGCATATAGGAGTTGGTAGCATCGAGCAAAATGCCTCCTGCAATAAAGAAAATACCAATGGCATTTGTCTTAAATCCCGTGGCAAGAATGCCCGTACCAAATTTTTTGGTGACTCCAGCCATCACAAATCCCGCAGCAATGGCAGCAAAAGAAGCAATAAAAGAGCCTGCTTCAACAAGAATACTAAGCAATTTTGCGCTATCTAAAAACATAATTTGCTAATGGCTTATTGCCTATGGCTTATGGTTCTACGTTTTGCCATAAGCTATTGGCTATATGCCAACTCCATCATTGCACAGGTTTTATCTCAGGTGCAAGTGGTGTTTTATCCTGAGCAGCGTTAAGTGATTCTACTACCGGTTCCTGAGGTAGGGTAGGTTGTTGTGGTAAAGGGACCACTGGCTGGGGAGCAACTGGCGCAGTAGGGACGATAGCGGGAGACCCTTGGTTCATATGAAGGAGTGGTTCCATTGTCTTCTTGACTATTTCTCCGGAAAGCTGCACAAATTGGTCAATGAGTTTTTGGGTAATTTCCTGAGGAATGCCAGACATATCGGTTACTGTGCCATCGTCTGCTACGATGAGCCCAGGTACATTTCTCGCTTTTGCAAGTGTGATATCGGGTCCCAAAATAACAATTTGTTTTTTTATGACCTCAGAAATGAGTTGTTTGTAATCTTGTTCTCCTGTATTCATGTTAGTTTACAAAATCATTCGTATCCTGCCAGCCACTTCCTTGGAGCGTTTTCTCCATTTGTTTTATCTTTTCTACCAGGTCTTGTGGGGAAATTTGATATTTTAGGATATATTCTACGGCTCCATTTTTCATTGCTTCTTCAACCAGTCCATCTTGATTAAAATTAGACACAATTGCTACGGGAATCTTTTTGGTCTCGTCTTGGGACTTTAGGACCCGAAGCACTTGATTGCCATTCATATCAGGGAGAATCTGGTCCAAAAGAATAATGTCAGGTTTTTCGCTCTTTGCCTTGTCCTGTGCCTCTTTGCCACTGACAGCGAGGACAACTTCATAGCCTGCTTTGGTGAGGGTTTGTGCAAAAACTGCCGCAATTGCAGCCTCGTCATCTACAATAAGTACCTTCAATTTAAATAACGTCTCCCTGATTTTCCTCTCTTTTTAGGAGAGGATTAAGGTGAGGCTTTTCCTTCCTACATTAACCGTAAAGGAAATTGGAAAGGTTGTCAAGAAGGAGGCAGTATGATTTTAATAGAACAATTATTTTGGGGGGTTGACAAGCCTCAAAACCTGTAGTAAAGTATTTGTCTAAGTCCGTTGCTTCAGGGCCTCAGTAAGGAGGCCTGAAGGAGCGGACTTTTTGTATACCTAAATCTATCTTCGAGCCGCGCTACGAATAGTAGGTAAGGCGAGAAGTAAGATAAGGAGGGTCGGTCTGAGCATGAAGCAAACGAAGGAGGATAAATTCCATGAGGAAGCTGCGGAGGATGCGCTTTTATGCTAAAATAATCTCATGCATATCAAGCAGCAAATTATCCAAAAATTGGAAGAAGTTGTTAAGGAATTAACAAACCCTTCGGCAAGCTCAGGGCAAGAGAGTATCAAAATACAACTTATTAGACCAAGCGATGACAAGAATGGAGACTATTCATCAAATGTTGCCATGCAATTATTTGCAAGCGTTAAGGGTAAAGCGGAAAGCGTAAAGTGGAAAAACCCACTAGAGTTAGCAGAAGAGATAGCGCAAAGATTTGAAAATTATTCTTCGAGCGAGGAGCAAGGCGACGAGTCGAGAAGTAAAGACAATAGTTCTCGAGTCGCTACGCTCCCTCGAACAATAAGTAAGGTCGAGGCTGTTAAGCCAGGATTTATCAATTTTT
>JANWIQ010000004.1 GCA_025449795.1 Minisyncoccota bacterium | reverse complement strand
CAACGGGATTAATCCAGGCGCTTATCGAACTCAGGGGAGAAAAAGCTTAACTATAAAAGAGTGTGGTAACATAAGGTGATGGTTGATGGGTTTTTTCGAAAATACGGATTAGCTTGTTCTCTGGTGCTTGCTGCTATTGCTGCTGTATTGTATTCCGCTCTTTCTTTGGTACGGCATGCGCAAAAAGGTGAGAGGATAGTATTTGCCGACGCGTACGATAGCCATTGGCAAATGACTATAGGAAAGCAAAAGACAGCTTCACAACCATTCGAAAATTCTCTCAATAGTTTTGTTTTACTAAAAAGCGGGACTTATACTGCCTCACTTTACTACACACCGCAAACGTGGGGATAGTAATAAGTATGGCGACACTTTTTGGTTTAGTAATATTTTTTTTAATTATCCTTTTGAAGAAAAATAAAAGAATTGTTTCCATAAAATGAGAGATTCATAAGTACACGAAAACTCTACAAAGGTATTTGCTTATTGCAACTACGGTAATACTTTTATACCATATACCTAAATGGAGCTTATCCCAGTATTTATTCTTTTCCTGCTAGCTTCCTATATAAGTTTTTATATTCCGGGAAATATTATTGTACAATTCCTTCTAAAGGATCCGCAACAGGAGGATTCATGGATTTTGTCATGGTGTATTGGTTTAGCATTCTTCATGCTAGGAAACTATCTATTTTCATGGATAAATCTGCCCAATCTATATCTTATTGCCATCTTAGGGGGAATATTGTTTGCAGTGTGGCAAAGAAAAAAAATACAATTTTTTCCAAAGGGAAAATGGAATATGTGGATTCTTGCAATTATCATAGTGGGTTCTGTTGTGTATACATCTTTTAGCGCAACTGCTGGAGTAATAACAAAAAGCGGTGAACAGTTTGGGGGACTAAATGCACTCGATGGTATAATGCATATTGCTTATATTAAGAGTCAAATATTATATTTTCCGCCGCGTCATCCTGAGGCGGCAAATATGTTACTTCGGGGTTACCATTACTTTTACGATTTTTTGCTGAGTAGATTTTCTATTTTTTTCCATTTTTCCCCGGAAGATCTATATTTTCGATTTTTTCCATTTTTAATGTCACTTTTATATGGTAGCTCTTTTTATATTTTGATAAAGAAAATTACGAAAAACGAGTTATCACAACGTTTCGTCCTATTTTTTATCTTTTTTGGTGAAGGATTAGCCTACTTTTTGCATCTTATCAAAAGTGATTTTAACCCTCTCACTGCACAGTCAATAGATTTAATTTTTGATCCCTCTATGATAGTGGCTTCTGCACTTTTCGCAGTCTCACTTGCAATTTTACCGCTTGTTAAAAAGTCTATTCGGTATTCTTTGGTTGTCAGTCTTTTAATTGGTATCTTAACGCAAACCAAAGTATATGTTGGGATTACGGCAGCAAGTATTCTATTCCTTTTCGTTTTATATAAAGGGATATCTGCTACATGGAAAGAAAGAGGATTACTTTTTGTCACTTTAGGGTTATCAGGACTACTCACGATTGTAACCTTTTTTCCTAACAATTTACATGCAGGAGCACTCATTTTTGCCCCATTTAATTTGTATAACCAATTTATGCAACAAAATTTCTTTGCAAAGTTACATTGGGGGGAATTGTTAGCGATTTATCAAACGCACCATAATATTCTTCGTTTGACACAAATGGTTATTGAAGCCGCAGGATTGTACTGGGTAATAAATCTTGGGATTAGGTTAGTAGCAATTAAAGAGGTATATAAAGTTTTTTCCAAAGAATTTTGGAAATCAGATTATAATTTCTTTCTTTTTTTTGGGATTCTCATTACATTTCTCATTCCATCTTTTTTTCTTCAATCACCATCTCCATTTGACGTTATGCAATTTACTTGGATAACAATCCTTTTCTTAAATATTCCTGCAGGTGTCGTCCTTGGTAATTTGATACAAAAAACCAACTTAATGGTAAAAAGTTTAATTATATTATTGCTTCTTATTCTTTTTCTTCCTTACTTTTTTTATCTAGAGAATCTATACCTTTTTAGTAAAGGAATACTTTTACTTTCTACTGAGCAGTTAGCCGTTTTTCAAACCGTAGCGAATACAGTACCAAGTTCTTCTTATTATGTTACTTTGCCTGATGGGTCAACATCGTATACGCCACAGCGAAAGCTCGTTGGTGATTTGCTTTGGAGTTATGTTCCTGTCACAACAGCTCTTACCGGGAAAAGTACTTATTTTGAAAGAAATATAACTCCGGATAAGTCGCTCACGAACACAAACGAGCAGCGTATAAAAAGGATGTTTTTATTGAGTTATGCGATTGAGCAGTGTGATATGAAATCAATCATGCGGCAGTTAGCTATAATCCATAGTAAATATCTAATAACCTATTATCCTCAAATCTGTATTGCAACTAGTTCAGCTTTGTTGCAGAAAAAAGAGACTAGTACATACAGCTTTTATCAATTTAGGTAACTATGTTTATAGAAATTATTTTTGGGTTTGTTCTCTTTCTTCTTGCATGCATTTTTATGTTTTATTTACCTGGCATGTGTGTATTGGAGATATTTGGGATTACTGTAAGTAAGCAGGCATTTTTTCTTCGGTGGACTGTCGGTTTATCTGTATTTCTCCTTTTCACATATATAACTACATGGCTACAAATTCCTTATGCCTATCTAATTATGGCGATATTTCTAGATGTGTGGATGCTTTTTCGAAAACGAAAAAGTATTTTTATTCCACTACAGATTGATATTTGGTCACTTAGCATTATTATTTTTGGTTCGCTTTGTTTTGCATCCTTCATGTTTCTTTCCGGATTACCCGTAAAAGGAGGTATGCAATTTATAGGTGTTGTGAATGCTGCTGATGGATTACTACATATTGGATATCTCAAAGATATGCTTTATCATTTTCCTCCACAACATGCAGGACTGGCAAATATACCTCTGCGGGGATACCATTATTATTATGACTTTTTACTAAGCAGATTTGTCTTATTTTTCCATTTTTCACCATTTGATTTGTATTACCGTTATTTCCCTATTGCTATGTCTCTTTTCTATGGAGGGGGATTTTATCTTTTAACCAAAGAAATGACAAAAAATATACTTTCCCGACGTCTAGCATTATTCTTTGCGTATTTTGCTCAAAGCTCTGCTGTTATTCTATCCTTTTTTATCCCAATAATTTCACCCACTAATGAACTGGGAAGCATTTACCCTATCGAGCTTATCCTTAATCCTGCAATTGTTCCATCAATTGGGATGCTTTTATGCGCATTGTATCTTTTATTTCATGAAAAACCCACAATTAAAAGAATGATTTTAATAGGATTTTTGATAGGTATTATAACGGAAATGAAGGTATACACCGGAATTATTGGCATTGGAGTTTTTTTTCTTGTGGCAGGAATATTGATGTTGAAAGAAAGAAAGTATATATTTCCCTTACTCATAGGATGTGTAACGACTATTTTTATTACTGCGGTTACATACATTCCTAATAATTGGGGTGCGGCTGGGCTTTGGTTTTCGCCTTTCTTTGCGTATTCAATATATATGCAGGATTTCCCTTTTACTTCTTGGAATTGGGAGCTGCAGCGGATTATTTTCCGGGATCACCACAATATTCCTCATCTAATGTTTCTGTATATAGAAGCATTTGGACTTTTTTGGCTATTATCTTTAGGGAGTAGGATAGTTTTTTTGCTCGGATTGCCGCAAGTTTTCAGGTTTTCATTTTGGAAAAACGAGAAAAATATAGCTATACTGGGAATGATTGGTATACCAATCATAATTGGTAGTCTTTTTGTTCAATCCGTATCCATTCTTGATACCAAGCAATTCTTTTGGATTGGGGGTACATTGCTTGCAATTCCTGCAGGGATTGCGTTGGGAAATTTTTTATCACGTTTTTCTAGAGTAATTCAACTTTTTACTATTTTGTGTGTAATTCTTTTTTCCTGGCAAGGGATTACTATGCAGCTTCGAGGATTTATTTATCCTCAATCTGTATATAGCGCGGCAAAGGACGATTTAGTGCTATTTGCAAAAATTTCATCCTTTGTATCGCCTAATGCATTTCTTGTTTATCTTCCTACGCAAGACTCATCCGTAGCGAGTTTTCCCTTTTCCCACTCCCCAGTTGTTGCTGCTTTTACGGGAAGATCAACATATTATGAATTTGAATCTGCACAATTTGACCTAGGTAATCTATATACCATAAGGCAAGCTACTTTAGCAGAATTAAATAGAAGCATAAATTATTGTCAGCAAGATAATATAAGACGAATTCTGAAAGATATTGCGAGTTCATATATTGTGACTACTACAAGAAGGCAATGTTTGATAAAGCTTTCAGTAAAAATTATTAGGTCACCAACTGGGTTAACATTCTACGCGTTAAAATTATGAAATATATAAAAAAAATTTTCGAAAAATATGCATTAGTTATTGTTATTATCTTCTCTTGCATTGCAGCAATTTTATATAGCACGTTGTCTCTTGTGCGCCATGCTCATTTTCAATCAGGAGGGTTTGATCTGGGGATTTTTGATCAGGCTCTTTGGCAATACTCTCACTTTTTATTTCCATTTAATACGGTAAAAATGCGGATGATATTGGGGGATCATCTCACGCTCACCTTACCCCTATTAAGTCCTTTGTATTGGCTATGGGGCGATGTGCGTGCTCTCCTTATTTTTCAGGCCGCATGGATATCTGCTTCATCTGTTGGTGTATTTATGTATCTCAGGAAAAGAAATTTGTCTCCAATTGTCTCTATTATTCTTTCCCAATTATGTTTGTATTTTTACGGCATACAATTTGGTATATTCTTTGATTTTCATACCGTTTTATTGGGAGTTGGACTAATGCCATGGATTTTATATTTTTGGGAAGCGGAGCGATGGAAGTGGTTTGGAGTATTTGTTGGCTTGCTTTTGTTGACTCAGGAAAATATGGGACTGGCTCTTTTTGCGCTTTCTATTATGTGGTTTTTTCAAGGAAAACGACGAAAATTAGCAGTAGTATTGGGAATTTTGGGAATAGTAGCATCGGCAATAGCTTTTAAGCTT
>JANWIQ010000003.1 GCA_025449795.1 Minisyncoccota bacterium | reverse complement strand
TACTTTCGAGCATAAAATAGCCTCAGAACCTCACAGGATGCCCTAGGACGCATTTTTATTTCCAAGACGAGTATTTGGTCATTCCCACTGGCAATTTTCTCCATTCAATTGGAAAAGTATTCCCATCTGCCTGCATTTATAAAACGATAAATTGGATATAATTAATACGAATTCTCCGAAAGTCCTGTAGTAGGGGATAGGAGCCAATGAGGCCGGGAGATAAAGGATAGGATACATAAGCTTGCCAAGGATCTGGAGAAGAAAGAATAACAAAACTATTGCGGTACATAGGTACAAAAACAACGGTCTTCCCCTGGGCTTGCAGCCACACCGCGTCGTAAAAGTATTATTGTGCGACGTTATTATCCCCAGCTTCCCAGCTTCAAGATAGGTCTATCTTGCACACCTCACGCGTTGATGCTTTTCCCGTCATTCTATCACGACGAAGAAGAGTGCTCCGACATTTATATTGCATATATGCACAATGGCACAGCACTCTGTTAAAGACACTTCTATAAGAAATACCACTAGGAGCACTAGCTGGCGAAGCGTTCCTCTGCCATTAGCACCCGCATCTTTCAAGTGGCAAGAATTGTAAGACAATTGTAAGAATGGCGTTCGTATTTTCTTCGATTATCTTGTCTTCACGCTCTCTTTTAAGCATTCTGAGGCTAAATATACCGTTATACTTCATATCTCTAGCACAAAGAATTTTTCTAAGGAGTAGCTCTATCGGGGTGATAGAAGTAGGAGTAATGATTATGGGTGGTAAAAGTGGAAGGGCTCCCGACAGCGCGGACTGAACTACGCGAAGGAGCACTGGTGGGAGGGAAACATTTGACAGAACCCGTAATCTTACCTCTAGGGCTGTGAAAAGTAGACCTTAAAAGTCCGTGAAAAGCCACCTACTTATCCACATTTACGTCCTATAATTTTATCACTTAGTCCTATAATTATTACAGGACCTGTATCAAACTATATCATTTGAGGCTACTCGCCCTTTTTGCCTTACTCCCTCTTCCCTACCTCAGATAACCAGATAAATTCAGATTCTTTTAGATTCAGATGAATTCAGAAAAAATAAAAACTCTGAGGCTCTGACATACTGAATTTCTGATACACCGAATTTATCCGAGTTCCATCTGGCTATCTGATTCCCCTATCCTTGCCAATGTGTCACCCAAATAAGCAGAATACATGCAAAAGAGATAACCCAACTATACTCCCAAAATACTCCTTGAAATAGCCGTTTATCCAGCCACGAATGAGACAATCCCATGAGCGTGTAAAACGAAGCTGTCAGAAAAAGAGCAAGCATGGTTGGAGATGTTGGCCAAAACCACAGGATAGCAGCAAGCTCAACAAGACAAAGGGTAAGGATTGCCGGCCACATAAAGTCTTTTGTCAGGGATTTTTCAAGCGTATAGGTCCAGAGTGCATGAATCACAAAAAACAACGTAAAGGAACTTATGAGAAGTGTTGTGGGGAAAAAGGATAAGCGAAAACTAAATACAATATTGCTAAGAAAAAAATATGACAACAGTGAAATAACAAAAGTAACAATACGCGCACTATTTAACAGTGCAATCGTACGAATTGAGGCAACAAGAAAAATATTCTCACTTAAGAAAAGCGCATATAAAGAAATTGCATAAAGGGAGGTCAGGATGATGCGGGAAATAAATCGTGCCGGTGTCAAAAAGTAAAAAAGACCAAATGCAAGGCTGCAAAGAAACGGTAAAAAGAATGCATGAGGAGAAAAAGATTCACGCAAGTCTTTATAGAGTGCGACGAAAAGAAAAATATCCGTAAAAAGAGCAAGCCCTACTGCGAGAAAAATAGCAGAAAAATTAAATACATATTCCGAGAAAAAAAGGCTCCCTGTCAGAATGAGTACAGAAATAAGAAACTTTTGCCTTTTGGTAATAACAAGAGGGCTTCTTCTTTGCCTTCTCTGCCCTATTGCAAGCGGATGCAATATCCTATCAATAATTCCCGAAAGTATTTTTATCATGTAAGCGTTGTATATACTTTTTGCACATCGTCTAACGCTTCCAATTTTTCTACAAATGCCAATACTTTTTCTGCTGCTTCATCGGAAAGCTCTGCCGGCATAGTTGGTTTACGGATAGTCTGTGCTTCGACAATAGTATATCCTTTTTCTGTAAGAGTATCCCTCACTTTTCCGAGGACTGTTGGCTGGGTATAAATATATACTTCATCGTTTTCTTCTTCTTCTATATCCTCTGCTCCCGCATCTGCAGCGTCCATAAATATTTCATCAAGATTTTTACTATTTTTCTTGACAATAATTTCCCCTACCTGGGTAAAAAGATATGCAACACTCCCGGGTTGTCCCATATTGCCGCCATTTTTATTGAAAATGTTCTGAACGTCACCTGAAGTCCTATTTTTATTGTCTGTCGCCGCCTCTACAACTATGGCAACACCGCTTGGACCAAATCCTTCATACACCACTTCTTCAAGTTGCTCCCCTTGCTTGCCCATTGCCCGTTCAATCGCGCGCTCAATATTTTCTTTTGGCATGTTGGCACCGCGCGCAGCGTCTACCGCAAGCCGAAGACGGAAATTCTGATTCGGGTCCCCTATTCCCCCACCCTGTAACACTGCAATGGTGATACCTTTGGAGAGTTTGGTAAATGCTGCGCCTCTTTTTACGTCATTTGCGCCTTTTTGCCTTTTTATTTGTGCCCATTTTGAATGTCCTGACATACACTTATAGCTTGTTGCTTATAGCATATAGCAAATACTCACTATAAAGTAAAACGAGCTATACACCATAAGCCATATGCTGGCTATATTATAGCCTTTTTCCCTTGACTTTTGCAATAAATACCTGTACACTTTTTGAATTGTTTCGTATCAATAGCATTACATGATATCTCCTAAAATACACGCCATTCAAATCGCACTCACAGGGAATTGGGTGGAAGCAATTTCCATAAATAAAGAAATCCTCAAATCAGATCCAACAGATATTGATGCCCTTAATCGGCTTGCTTTTGCCTATACCATTACCGGCAAAACAAAAGAAGCAAAAAAAACCTACCAAAAAGTATTGGATATCGATTCTGCCAATCCAATTGCATTGAAAAATTTGAAAAGGCTTGGCCCGAATGGAAATAAAATTAAACCTTCTTTGCATATTTCTACCAATATGTTTTTAGAAGAATCAGGAAAAACAAAAATTGTTACACTGATTAATACCGCACCTTCTCAAATCATTAAGACACTCCAGATGGGCCAGCTGTTGCAGCTGCATATGAAGCGCTCGAAGATTTTTGTCCAGGACGAACAAAAACAATATATTGGCATGCTTCCGGACGACATGGGAAAAAGACTTACTACATTTCTCAATGGCGGCAATGTCTATGAATCGTATGTGAAGTCGGCTCATGACCATGAAGTAATCATTTTTATTAAAGAAGTCAAACGAGTGGCAAAATACAAAAACCAACCTTCCTTTCTCTTTGGCGATAAGATACGCCTCTCCTTAGAAGCAAATAAAAAGGCTCCTCATGTATCTGAAGAGGAAGAATAAAAGAGCACGCGCCCTTTTTCCAGGGATTTCTTTACTTCCTGCACTTTTTTTTCGTGGGTTCTTTTTAATTCCTTCCACAAAGAGAAACATGCTAGTCCTACCGAACACAATACGAGAATACCTATTGATAAAATAAACATACAACGAATAACCTATTGTCCAAAGGCAGTAGCCCTGTCCCTACCAAGTACCACTGTTATATCAGAAATCGCTGTCCTAGACAAATGCACCAATGGAAGATGCAGTATACGCGAAAGCCGTGAAGCAGTATAGGAAGAATTTCCCACATACTCTACCGAAGAAGTTGGCGTTGGGACATCAGCAGTGGTTACGGATACGACATTTGCACCAATGTGGGCAAATAATCGTGCAATTTTATTTCCTACCCCAGCGACATCAGTCCCATTCACAATTGCCACACTCTCCCCTTCTTTGTATACAGATGCGTCAACAAATATATGAGAAAAAAGCGTATCCTGTTGGTCTGCAGAGAGCGTATGCTGTGTCGTGGTTTTTGTAAGCGTATGGAGAAAAATAAATATATTGACTGCATCTACGATGGTGGTGGACGCATGAAGCTCGTTTTTTCTCAATAGAAGTGCATTCCCAAGATCGGAGAAAGAAGCAATGTCACTGCTGCTTACCATGGTAGCATCTATTGGTACGCCTAACGCAAGCATGGGAGAGGAGGGAAAAATTCCTTCTACAAGCAGCGTATTTGCGGACTGGCTATCTGGATTAAGGACAAAAAAACGCGTTTGTTGTGGCTCTTGTACCTCTACAATATATTGATGCCTTCCATCAAAAGAGCTCTGTTGAAACAAGAGAAACACCTTTATGACAAGCGCAACAAGAATAACGAGCGCAATAAGAGAAGAAACAAATAACGCAAGATGATACGCGCTTCCATAGTGGGCAGGATTTCTTTTCAAATAATTTCTCCTTCTTTAATATTCTTTTTTCTTTTTTTCGACTACCTTTGGAAGCACAAAGACCGGTTTATTTGCGATTACCGGCATGCCTCCTCGTTTGTCTTTTTGTTTGGGTTTTTTCTTTTCTCCTTTGTAAAAACCACCAAAACTTCCCATAAAAAGTCACCTCCCCCTGTTGGATAGTCCCGCCGGGACATCCAATGGGGCCACATGAGATGCATTCGCTATCTAATTGTGGCTCTTCTTTATATTACCCAATCTGTGGTAAATTCGCAAGAAAATTTTGTAAATCCTGAGGGAGAGGACTCTCAAAATCCACTTCCTTTTTTGTGGTAGGGTGACTAAAATGTATCTTTGCTGCATGAAGAAAAAGCCTTGCAAGTTGCTTCCTATCTTGGCGGGCCGTTTTTCTTCCTGCATATAACTCATCTGCAAAAATAGGGTGACCAAGATGCTTGAGGTGGATCCGAATTTGATGTGTTCTTCCTGTTTCAGGATGTAATGCAACTAAGCTTAGTATCTCTGGTATTTGTTTATTTGATATTTGATATTTGAAATTTGAAATTACGCGGTACTGCGTTATTGATTCCCTTCCCCCGGCAACCACTCCGAAACGTTTTCTGTTAAATGACAATCTCCCAACCGGCACGCGTACCTCACCGCTTTTAGATTCCAGGTCTCCATGTGCCAGAGCAAGGTAAGTTTTTTTTACTACTCGCTCTTTAAATTGTCCCAATAATACAATAAAGCTTGGAAGATTTTTTGCAACTACGAGTATTCCAGATGTCTCTTTATCAAGACGATGCACAATTCCATATCGATTTCTAAATGCCTCCTCTGGTAACTCCCACTCCCCTTCTTTTCTTGGTGTGATGACCCCATCGTAGGTTGGAAACCCTCCATATTTTCCGACCCAATCTTGCACGGTTTCTTTTTCCCGCGTTGTGTCTGACCGGTTTACGATAATCCCGGCGGGCTTATTGAGTACCAGGATGTCCTCATCCTCATAGAGAATTGTTATTTCCATACTAGGACACACGCCTTTCATTCCGAAGAAAAAGCAAAGAAGACATGATAAAAAGTATTGCCGTTAAACCAATCGACACGAGAGGAATTTTTTGGTGACTTAATACCATTTGTATGGATGGGATAAAAGCCAATAGACAATATCCCGTAACGCTTAGATACGCGCTACTTCCTTCTCTCCATTTATTTTTAAGAAATCCCAAAAGTAATATGACGAAAAATGCCAACCCTACAATGCCTCTTCCTGCCTCTTCCATTCCTAAAAGCTTATTTCTCAAAAATATTCCTATTGCAAAAAATAATATCCATACACCAAAAGAGCCTATATAGGAAATGCCTACCATGTCCAAAAATCGCTTTCCAGGCATTTTTTTCCGCTCAATATACCAAGCAGAAAATATCCATAGCCCAATGACCGCACCAAAAAATGAGAGGCCCGGAAAATACATTACGAGAAAAAAAACGAGTGGATTAAAGTACTGCACGCCCAGATGCTGCAGGACGTAGAACAACCTGGAAAAAATAAAAATAACCGGCAGGCTTAGAAAAAGCGTATTAAATACATCTTCAGTTGTTATTCCCCGTCGCAAAAAAAGAAAATCATCTTTAGCAAGCTGGTAAAGAATAAAAAGAAAAAAAACAAAACAAGTTATGGCAATAATCATACTTAGGTAATAAAAAGTCTCGCAAATCCAATAATTGCAATGGCGATGCCAACAATAATTAATACATTCCCTACCCCAATCACGTCAGCAAAAGATCCCACGAGAATGACAGGCAAAATGGAAAATAATGAAATCAATGCGTTTAATGCACCATAGACCTTTCCCCGTATTGCATCCGAGGTAGCCTCTTGAATAAGGGTATTGGAGGGAATAAAAATAAATGCATTGGCGATCCCCATTCCGCATGCCAAGACTGCCATAATGTGCAGAATAGAGATTTGTAAATAGGTAGGAAGAAAGGTATTGAGCGTATGGACAAAGACCCGGGAAGTAACTTTTGAACCAAACGGCATAAGCAGCAGTACAAGAGCAGTAAGAAAAAGCCCCAATGTCCCAAGTTTTTGTCTATTTCTATTGCGAAAAAATGTAGAAAGAAGCACAATTCCTATTCCTACCCCTACCATCGCTGGCACGACAAAAAATATGGGAAATTGATTAATATCTATATTTAAGATGTGCTTTGCATACCCTGGCCCAATGACAGCAATAATAAAAACGATTATTTGTGAAATTGCCAAAAGCGCAAATGCATGATAAATCGTGCTGACTTTGGTAATAAGGGAAAGAGTATTTTTCATTTCTTCCATAAGATTTGTGGGCAAAGAGACCTGTGTCTGCTGATTTTTCTCCTTTTTGGACACTCGTCCTATCCCAACAACCGACAATGCACCCAATAGAAAAAATACACTGAGAAGAAGAAATGCGACTTGTGTATGAAAAAAGATAAGAAAAGGCCCCGACAATGCATACGCAATCATAATTGACCCAAATAATGCAGCCCCAAAAAGTGCATTTGCAGAAAATAATTGTTGTTTTTTTACCAAAAGCGGGATCATGGGAGTTTCAGCGGGAATAAAAAATTGGGTAACGATAGAAATGACAAAACTTAAGGTATATAAAAGGGGCAAATTTTGATGCGTGAAAGCGACAAATATCAACAAAACCGCACGGATAAGATTGGTAGTAAACAGCACGCTTTTTTTACCCCACTTATCGACGAGTGCGCCTGCAGGAATGGCAAAAAGAATCGCTGGAATGGTAAAGGACAACACAATTCCTGATACGGCAGTACTTGAGTTTGAGAGAGAAAACACAACAAGGGTAAGCATGAAATTCATCATGTTCATTGCAATTTGGGAAAAAATTTCTGCTGTCCAAAGAAAGAAGAACGACCTATTCTTTAATGTAGTAAGGAGTGTATTCATGCCCTCTCGGTATATACGCCTGTCCTGGTGTCTACGCGAACAGCGTCACCTACTGTAATAAAAAGTGGAACTTTTACCATAACGCCATTTTCCAATTCCGCGTCTTTAAAGACATTGGATGCGGAATTCCCTTTTACACCAGGAGCAGTATTGACCACTTGTAGTTTTACTTTTGGCGGCATCACGACATCGAGTGGCTCTTCCTTGAAAAAAGTAACTGGATATATTTCTCCTTCTTTTAAGAATTGTGCTCCAGTAAGTACAGCAAGTGGTACAGTAATTTGCTCAAATGTGGTTGGGTGCATGAAGTATGCACCCATGTCATCTTTATAAAGGTATTGCAATTCTTTTTTTACAACCTGCACGTCTTGTACTTTTGCCGTATTGATAAAACTTTTTTCCGTAATAGATCCCGAACGAAGATTTTTTACTTTTACTTTTATATTTGCACTTCCCCGCCCCATTTTAATATGCTCAAAGGTAACAACCTGTAGCAGATTGCCGGCATCTTCGTAGATTGCTCCATTTCTCAGTTCATTTACCGAAACCATAAAAAATTTAGGTTCGCTTTATGCGAACCAATCCTCCAAATGATACCACGTCTATACCTTGCTTTTCAAGTTGGTCGAGAAAAAGATTGGCCCCAATAGAATCACTGGATATATGACCGGTATTGACTACATTCACATGCAGCTTATTCATTTCTTTAATTACTTCCTCAGACATATGCATATCTAATATAGTTCCAACGCCAGCCTTTGCTACCTCTTGGTATATTTCTTTGGAAGGATTGGTTCCACCGGTAAAGAAAACAACAATTTTTCCCACTCTACTTTTTTCATTTCCTGAGACAATAAGAGGACCTGCTTTTTCTTTTTTTGCTCTATCATATTCTGGAATTTCAAGAAGGGCATCATACAGCTCTCCTACTGTCTCGAAAGAACGAGAAGTAATAAAATTTCGCATAAATTTATCTCCAAGATTATCCCAAATAGTATGCAAGGAAATGAGGGGGATACCTAAAAGACGAGCTGCATCCACGGTTTCGCCATGATTAACTGGGTGAAATCGCTTTTCTACTGCATGCATTCTTTCATTGGTTAATGCATCTGCAACATTTTCCGGTATGCCAAGATTGGTATAGAGATCTATTTGTAAATCCATTACCTGGTGCAGCGATGCTAGTGCCCCACCGCTTGGATGATGGGTAATCACTAAATCTATGGGATTTTCTTTACTGCTTAGCCTATCGGCGAGCACCATACTCGCTGCGTCAACATCTATACCCGCCAATATATGGGTAATCTCATCTTTTTTATCCCCAAAGAGAATTCTTGAATCAGAATATGGGTTATGCAATGACTCTTCATCAAAATATTTCTTTTTCTTTTCAGGCAACTCATTGTACGCTTCTTTGGTCTTTAAAAGTAATTTCTTAACTGTGGCTTCTCCTCGCGGATCAGACTCTATAGCCATTTGAATTGCTAACTCGTATATTTCTTGCAGTGTCATAGCTTCAAGTATATAATAAGAAAGCTCAGAACGCAAAACGCAAATCGCAAATATTTTTTCGTACGGGCAAGTGGCGGAATGCAAAGTCCGCCGATTAATTTTGGCATGAGGCGTGAACGAATAGTTCTGCAAAGCCGAATGCGAAAATAAGGCGGAGTAGACACGCGAAGCGAAAGATACACAAGGGCAAGTGGCGGAATGGTATACGCGGCAGTCTCAAAAACTGCTGACCATAACGGTCGTGAGGGTTCGAATCCCTCTTTGCCCACCCAATACTCCTTTAGTATTCCGTAGCTTTCTTGACCCTCGAAGCCTTGGCGAAGTGGGTAGCAAGGATACCGCCCTCGACACTCCTACAAAATTCTTACAACTCTATTACCACTTCTTTGTCTCCTATCTTGATAATAGCCACTATGGCAATAATAAGTAGAGAGATGAGAGCTCTTCCCCTTGCTCCATCCACTCAACCTATAACAGGATTAGGAAGTTCTTATAGAGATGCAGCACGAGAAGCTGCGCAGGCCATGGCATATCGAGTAGTAACTGCTGGACAAGAAGCAGGAGCACGTATGCGCAGAAATATGCAAAATCTCCAAGAAATTGTACGTACTCTCGGAGGAATTGGATATGAATTGTTTTACGCAGCAACCGCAGCGCCTCGTACGAAAGGAAATGGTCCTGTTGCCGAAAGTTGGAGAGACTATAACCCGCACTTCTTTCCAATAAATAGAGCCCGGAGATTTTCCGAACTTTCCCAACAAACACCTCCACCAATTGATGACTGGAAGTTGGCAAAACGGGATTCTTTTTTTCAATCCGTTACGTATTACATAGACCAGACATATGAAGCGCTTACCACTCCCACGGTTACTTCCGAACCGCCTACGTGGGTACAAAGCGCTCGCGATGCAGCATTAAAAGCAAAAGAACAAGCCCCAGCAGAAACACCACTAAAAACAAATGTTTCACCCACAAGAAGACCAGCTACGCTCGCATTTGTTTCATCTCATCCTCATCGAACAATTCTCCTCAACCCGTCAATTCCGAGAAATTGGCAAATGGTGGATCTACCGCCTGAAAAATCTATCAATGTAGGTGAGTTACTTGACTCTGAATCAGAGAGATATATTTTTGATACATTTGTCCAAGGCCAAGTTCCAATTGTACTCAAACCATTACCTCCACAAGAAAATATTTCAATGACTCTTGTATCTGCGTATACGTCGAGGGCTCCGAGAAGAACATTGGGAGCGTGGGTTCCTAAAACAACTCTGGTATAAAGCCTTTTACAAAACTACTTAGAGTTTTTCGTCCATTTCATCCAGTTTATCTTCAATATGCTGTAATTCTTCCATAAGATCTTCCATGGTAACTGGCCCCAAATTTGTGGCATCTGCCTGCGGCAAAGGATCTTCAACTTGCGATTGAGGGACAACTGCTACCATATCCGCAACTTGTGGAGCAGGATCTGGCGCCATACTTGGACTTGTTGCCATTTGCTGCATTGCCTGTCCTGAATCAGATTGAAGGGCATTTTCTGAAGGAACAGCTTGCGGAAGGACTCCTGCTGGATCTGCTGGTACTTGCAGTGGCGAGACGGACAAATCCGGCACCTGTACATTGTCCATCGGGTCTACTGGTGCTGGCACCGGTGGCATTGCTACTGCATCCGTTGCCGCTACAGGTGCTGGCTGCTGAACGGGATCTGGTTGAACAGAATTTTGTGTTGGGTCATCCATAACATATACAGTATGGCATTATTTTTTTGGAAAATGCAAGGGGAAAAATTATTATATCGTGGCACTTACCGACGCAGCAGACACTGCATGGGATTTCTCCACACTATAGAAACGTATTCTGTCTCCTCTGAAAAGCAGATTGATCTCCCCTGTTGGACCATTTCTGTGTTTTGCGAGCAATAACTTTATAGGAAGTGTTGACCCTGTCATTTCCGCATCGGATTTATACAAAAACATCACGACATCTGCATCTTGTTCTATCGCACCAGATTCTCTCAGGTCTGCAAGTTGAGGTTTGGCATCTCCCCTATGTTCTACCGCACGAGATAACTGGGAAAGTGCAAGAACAGGAATTTTTAATTCTCTTGCAAGATTTTTTAATGCTTGAGATACGACAGACACTTCCTGCACCCGGCTTTCTAATTTTTTGCCTGGATTCACAAGCTGTAGATAATCAACAACAAGAAGACCAATATGATGTTCTAGCTGCAGGCGTCTTGCTTTTGTCCGCATTTCAGAAAGGGTAATACCGGGCGTATCATCAATAAAAATTGGCGCATCTGCAAGTTGTCCCATTGCTTCTGAAAGTTTGGTGAAGTCATCTTCGGATAACTTTCCGGTTTTGAGTCTCCATGCATCGACATCTGCTTGCCCTACTAAAAGTCGATCAACTAATTCTTCCTGACTCATTTCCAGAGAAAAAATGCCAATGGGTTTTTTTGTTGCTACCCCAACGTATTGGGCAATATTCATTGCCATGGCAGTTTTTCCAGTCCCAGGACGGGCTGCCAAAATAAGTAAATTGGAAGCTTGCATACCAGAGAGCATACTATCCAAATCGGCAAACCCCGTTGCAACACCCCGAAGCCCTGCACCAGATTTATGCAATTCGTCAATTCTGTCAAAGCTAGCTGCCAAAGATTGTTTTATTGGGATAAAACCTCGTATGGTATTTCCCTGTGAGATAGCAAATACAGATGACTCGGCAACATCCAAGACTTCTCTTACCTCGGTATTGTCATCAAGAGAAAGTGTCGTAATATCCCCACTTATTTTAATCAGGGACCGTTTGATGGAAGCATCTTTAATAATACGGGCATATTGCTCAACATTTGCTGCAGTAGGGACATTGTTTACCAACTCTGTGAGAATAGAGCTTTCAATAGCATTTTTTTGGCTGGATTGCCCTTTTGGAGATTTTTTTAATTGTGCAGTGAGGGTAATTAGGTCAATTGGGTTTCGTTGCTCGTAGAGTGCCACCATAGCCTCAAAAATTTGCTTGTATTTACTGTCGTAAAAATCAGCGGCAACCAATATCTCCGATGCTACGTTGATTGCTTCTTTATCAATAAGAATAGCGCCCAGCACGCTCTGCTCTGCTTCGATATTATGTGGTGGAACCTTCATGCTTTGCATAAATGAAAAATGAAAAATGAAAAGTTAAAAGTTTTTTTAATGATATTTCATGGACTTTTAATTTTTAACTTCCTACTTTTAACTTATTGCGAGAGCAGTACTACTTCCATTTCTACAGGCAGTTTTTCCTTTGTGGTTGCATATTTCCCAACAGGTTCAACATTTTTTCCCATTGCGTGCATATTTTCTTTTGCAAATGGTCCATAAAATATCGCAAGTCCATCTGCAACAGTCGCAAGAATAGAAGGGTCAACAAGTCCATCTGCGAGTACCACCGCAATCTCTACGTCTCGAAGGTTTTCTTTCCCCTTCAGACCGCTTGCCTTGGCAACGAGGACCGTCATCCCGTCCAAACTTACATAATACGCAATACTAGATTCATGTTTGAGAGCGGTTATTTTTACTCCCCCCACTTCATACTCACCTGCTCCAGAAATAGAAAGTCGTGACCCTTCTACCTGTGCATCTTTTCCCGACAACAGCAACACTGCTTCAGCTAGGATTTTTGTTTTGGCAACAGGATCTACTGCCAGTGCGGCAAGTTTTCCTTTTATTCTCAGAGAGGTAGGACCGACAAGCGCTATTTCCATTCCTTCATCCTAGCATATTGTAAAACCTTTGACAATGACATGCATTTGCCGTATTATGGTGCGTACTATCCGGGTGCTTCTGCCACTTTCATGTTGTATGAAAATTGAAAAATTATTGCTTGCTTTTTTTGCCGTTCTTGGAGGACTTATTGTTGCAGGAGTTGGATTTTATTTGTATCAGTCAACCAAAACCCTTTCCCCTTCTCAAATAAAAACAGTCCATATCATGACCCCTACCCCAACAACAACACCAGTCGTGCTGGTGATTGATACTCCCCAAGACACCTCAGTTACCGACAACAAAACCGTTACTGTTACAGGCCGTACAGATCCAAAAGCAACCGTGATAATCTCTACTGATACATCCGATCAAGTGATTACCCCCAGCGGCACAGGCGCATTTTCTACCACGGTACTTATAGGGAATGACGAAAATTATATCCACGTAACTGCGGTGAATTCTGATGGACAAGAGGCAGAAAAAGTAATTACCATAACCTATTCAACAGAAAACTTTTAACCCTATGAAAAGATTATTTTTAATAAGCAATATACTCTTCCTGCTATTCCAGACAGTAACTAGCTCTTCTTTTGCGATGTCCCCTACCCCTACGCCTAACCAGGCAATTACGACACAGATCGAGCAACAAATTAATGACCTGAAAGATAAAATTGCTTCAAAAGTGGCTCAGCTAAAACTTGTTGAGAAAAAAGGGATAATCGGGACGGTCACCGATAGCTCTTCTACACAAATTACCCTCAAGGACCAAGACGGAAATATTCATTTTATTGATGTGGATGAGCTGACACAATTTCACTCTTCAGGAAATACAACATTTGGTATTTCCGATGTCACAAAAAATATGACCCTGGGCGTACTTGGGCTGTATAATAAAGACTCACGAAGAATTCTTGCTCGTTTTGTTACCGTGTTACTCCTTCCACGATATATTCATGGCGCAATTGCTGGAATAGATAAAACAAATTTTACCCTTACCGTCGTCGAAAATGATGGTAGCCAACTCGTCGCAGAAATTGAGGATGTTACCAAAACAAATGCGTATGACAGCGCTACCGGGATAACACGGTCAGGATTTTCCCATTTGCAGGTAGGTCAACGAATTTTTGTCGTTGGCTATCCAGATAAGCAGAATACCAAAGAGATCATTGTCTCCCGCAGCATTATTTTCCCATCCCTTCCTATTAATCCTGCAATTGGCACAGTCCTTCCGGTACTCCCAACTGCCACACTTTCTCCAACAATTTCCATAGGGACAGGGAAACAGTCACAATAATTTTGGTATACTACTCCCATGGAAGAAAGAATAAAGAAAATCCGAAAAATTCTTCAAGAACATAGTCTCGACGGAATGCTGGTGACCACAACTGCGACTATTACCTATCTTACACATTTTGATTTTCTCTCCCCAACCGAACGCGAAGCATATATTTTTATTACAGAAAAAAACCAATATATTATTTCCAGTTTTTTATATAAAGAGGAACTGATGCACGCTGCCCCCTATTTTGACTTTTTGGATATTTCTTCTGCGGGAGGCAAACCATTTTGGGAGCATGTCAAAGAAATTACAAAAAAGAAATATGTAGACAAAATTGGCTTTGAGGCAGACAACCTTACTGTTGCAGAATACGACATACTGCACAAGCAACACCTTACGCTTGCACCACTTTCTATCTCTCGTATACGATTTGCAAAAGATGCAGAAGAAATTGCTCTCATTGCAAAAGCCTGTGCAACGAGTGATCGTGCTTTTGAAAAGATACAACCATATATAAGGCCCGGCATAACCGAAAAAGAGGTAGCGCTCCAACTGGATACCTTTATGCGCCAGGAAGGTGCAGAACCATCTTTTAAAACTATTGTCGCTTTTGGAAAAAATGCTGCAGTCCCCCATCATACATCCACTACCACCCCATTGCAGCAGAAAGATATTGTGTTACTTGATTTTGGAGCAAAAGTAGATAATTACTGCTCGGATATGTCTCGAACCCTCTTTGTAGGAAATCCCACCAAGAAAGAAAAACACGCATACGAAACCCTGCATACAGCCCAGGAAAAAGCATATAACTTTCTTCAGACCCAGAAAGCTCCCATTGCTGCAAGCGCTGTGGATACAGTGGCGAGAGAATACCTTATGCACCATGGTTTTCCAAATTTTCCCCACTCACTCGGACATAGTATTGGCATCGAGGTTCACGATGGTTTTCGACTTTCTCCTATTTCCCAAACAATGCTTACCGAAGGCATGATTTTCTCTATCGAGCCTGGCATCTACCTTTCGGGAGAATTTGGCATGCGCATTGAAGATATTGTTGTGGTAACAAAAAATGGTCCACAAATTCTTACCACATCATCGAAAGCATTACTTGTTCTTTAATTTGGAAACTCCCCCTTGAGGCGTTATATTTTCCTTCTTGATCCTTTATCCTTTATCCTTTATCCTTAAGTTATAATGGATACGTGGAAAAAACAATTTGGCTCGACGCAATTACTTATTCTCCTTCTTACGATTGCTGTTGCCATTTACCTTCTCCAGATTAGCTGGCAATTTTTGGGCATGTTTTCTGATGCATTTGTTATCCTCTTTTTTGCATGGATAATTAGTGTCGTTTTTGAACCATCGGTAGAAAGAGTGTCCACATGGACAAAGCTGAGAAGGGGTCCTGCTGCAGGCATTATTTATACCGCATTTTTTGGCATCTTGGTCCTCACGGTTATTCTTTTTATCCCAGCACTTGGCGCCCAAATGCAAACGCTTGCAAAAGTTTTGCCATCATATTTCAAGTCTTCTCCTGAATTTGTACATACATTTAGCAATACTATTTTCACCTCTCTTCAGGGATCTATTTCTCTTCTCCCATCGGTTGCGACATTCCTTTTTTATGTATTTCTTGTCCTGATTATTTCGGTCTATTTGGTTATCGATAAAGAGCGTTTTGTGCGGGAATTTTATAATTTGCTCCCCAAAAAATGGCACGAACATGCAGTATTTACCCAAGAGCTCATCGATAAAACATTTGGCTCATTTCTGCGCGTGCAGCTACTCGTTGGTATTATTGCGGGAATTGCAACTTGGATTGTGCTTCGCATATTCTCTGTAGATTTTGCGGCATCCACCGCTGTCATTGCCGGCATCCTTACTATTATTCCTCTCGTAGGACCTGTATTGGGAATTATTCCCCCCGTAGTTATCGCATTTCTTGCCAATCCTACCATAGGACTTATTGTTTTTCTTGTGCTTCTTGCTTTCCAACAAGTATTATTCAATATTGTTATCCCAAAGATTTTGGGCAAAGCTTTCAAGCTCCACCCTATTGTGGTGCTGTTGTCCTTTATTGTGGGATATAAAATCCTTGGCCCTATTGGCGCTATTTTTGGCGTCCCAGTCCTGAGTATTCTTGTGGTTACCCTCCATCGCCTGTATAGACACTTCATGCAGGAAGCAAAATAAACTTAATCTTTATCAAATTTATCAAACTATATCAATTTTAGCCTTCCACCCCAAGGGTGGAATAGGCACGCACCTGCGAAAATCTACTTTCCAGTATACTGGTATATTGGAATCTTTATTACCTCCTCTTTATTTCCTCCTCCTCTCTGCTTGACTTTATTTAGATAAAGTAGTATTATGCTTTTACTTTACTTGAATAAAGTATTGAATTATGAAAGTTGATAAGAAAACTGAGCATTTATACAAGGCAATTTTATTGCTAAAAAATGTTGATGAATGCAAAAGGTTTTTTCGAGACTTGCTCACAGAGGCAGAAATAAAAGAATTTAGTAATCGTTGGCAGGTTGCCCAAATGCTCGATAAAAAAGAGCCATATGAAAAAATAACAAAGGCAACCGGCATGAGCAGTACCACGATTGCGCGAATTCAAAAATGGCTTAATGGGAAATTAGGAGGATATAAATTTATGTTACAAAAAATAAGTAAACAAAATAAAAAAGCACACCATACTTCCCTCACCTAGGGGAGTTGTTGACGTGTCTATGTCGCCTCCCCAAGCGGGAGGTTTTTTTGTGTTCAAAAACAATATATAAAACAATACACAATCCTTCCAAAGCTATAGCGAAGGAGGATGTGGAAAGGAACCTATATGAAAAAAGTAATTATTAATGGGAAAAATTTAACAATAGATCAAATTAAAGCAGTAGCAAGAAATTATGCTGAAGTCAGTATTGATGAAGGAGCTTTTACAAAATCAGAGCAAAGTTATGCTGTCTTGCAGAAAAAAATTGATGAGAAAGTAAAAATTTATGGCGTGACAACTGGGTTTGGAGAATTCTCTCAAGTATTTATAGATCCTGAAAAGGCAGCACAACTACAAATGAATCTTGTCCGCAGTCACAGCATGGGCGTTGGCGATCCTGCCAAAGAAGATGTCGTGCGAGCAACAATGCTTTGCCGCGCTAACTATTTGGCATCTGGCCTTTCCGGCGCAAGACCACTTATTTTAGAAACCTTAGTGAAAATGCTCAACAAAAGAGTAACTCCCCTAATTCTAGAACAAGGATCAGTTGGCTCTAGCGGAGACTTAGCGCCTCTTGCCATGATGACTCTTCCCCTATTGGGAGAAGGAGAAGCTTTTTATAAAGGCGTTAGAATGCCAGGTAAAAAGGCAATGCAACTTGCGGGAATCCCAACACTCTCACTTTTGGCAAAAGAAGGACTAGCACTCATTAATGGAGATACATTTATGGTAGGCATGGGATCCTTGGAATTGTATGATGCGCTCAATATTGCGAAAGTTTCAGAAATTTCCTGTGGTATGACAATGGAAGCAATAGAAGTTGTGTATGCTGCACTCAATGAAAAAATTGCGCTTGCCAGAAAATTTGACGGGCAAGTAATATCTGCAAGAAACCTCAGACGTCTTTTGGATAAAAGTGAAATTCTTGCAGGCCCCCCTACAAGGGTACAAGATGCCTACTCTATTCGCTGTGCTCCGGTTATTCTCGGCGCCAGTCGTGAAGCGCTTAATTGGGTAAAGCGACAATTTACTACAGAGATGAATGCGGCCCAAGACAACCCGCTCATTTTTGTTGACACAGAAGAAGTTATCTCGGGAGGCAACTTTCACGGACAACCCATTTGCATGCCTCTAGAGACTATGGCAATCGCTACACAGGAGTATGCAAATGCGAGTGAAATACGACAAGAGCGAATGAATAACCCTTATTACAGCAAAATACTGCCTGCCTTTCTTATAGAAAACGGCGGACTTAACTCTGGTTTTATGATGCCGCAATACGCCTCAGCTGCGCTGGTAAATGAGAATAAAATTCTTTGCTACCCTGGTATTGTAGATTCAATTCCCGTATCTGCTGGACAGGAAGATGACTGCTCCATGGGGACAAATGCCGCACTAAAAATATTACGAATTTTACGAAATACCCAATATGTATTGGCAATTGAGCTCATGCTTGGTTGCCAAGCGCTAGACTTTAAAAAAGGAAAAAAACCAGGCAAAGGTATACAAGCAGCGTATGCATTAATTCGTTCTCAAGTTCCCTACCTTGCAGAAGATAAAGTAATTTATAAAGACGTCGAAAAAATAAAAGAAATGGTGAGAAAAGGTGAAATTGTACAAGCTGTAGAAAAGGCAATCGGACCATTGGAGGAGCCAAAAGAGTATGAAAGACCTTACTAACCTATTACAGCTTGGGCAAGGAAATACACCACTCATTAGATTATTTAATCTTGAGAAAAAATTGCAGTGGAAAGGGCAATTATGGGCAAAATGCGAATATCAAAATCCGACAGGTAGCTTTAAAGACAGAGGCAGTGTCGCAGAAATAAAAGAAACAATACGACTTAAGAAAAAAGGTGTAGTCTGTGCATCCACAGGAAATATGGCAGCAAGTTTAGCAGCATATGCTGCACGCGCTTCCCTACCTTGTATCGTTGTCTTACCCGATAAAACACCTGAATCAAAAATGAAACAGGCAGATATTGCTGACGCAGTACTAATAAAAATAAAAGGTAATTATGATGACTGTGTAAAAGAAGCTGAAAAACTTGTGCAAAAAAAAGATTATTTACTTTGTGGTGATTATGAAATCCGCCGTAAAGGTCAGACAACTATTGGTGAGGAGTTAGGCAAATTCCCTCTAAGTTTTGACGCATTTATCTGCCCTGTTGGTAACGGAACAGTAGGCTGTGCTATTGCTGAAGGATTGGCAAAGTACAATAAATTTCCTGCATTTATTGGCGTACAAGGGAAAGGAGCAGATCCCTTAACCGTTGCTTTTAATAAAACTCTCTCCCCTATTATTCCTATAAAAGAACCCAAAACAGTTGCCTCAGCAATGCGTGTTGGCAACCCGCTAGATGGAGACCTCACGCTTAGTTGGGTGAGAAAAACAAAAGGACAAATGCTTTCGGTATCTGATGAGGAAATTTTTTTTGCACAAAAACTACTTGCCGTTACGGAAGGTATTTATGTAGAACCTGCAGCAGCAGCTACTGTTGCAATTATCCCAAAACTTTTGGAAAGAAAAAAATGTATGACATTAATACTTACAGGAAGTGGTTTAAAAAATTAAAATTATGAAAAGAATTGCTATTGTAGGAGGTGGATTTTCTGGATTATCTATTGCCTCAAACTTACTTCGAATATCATGGAAAAATAATGTGAAATTAGCGATAACTATTTTTGAGAAACTTCCACCCACACAAGGCGGTGCATATGATGTTCGTCTTCCTAATAATTTTATACTTAATCATGAAGCAAATTTCATGGGCTCTCTTAATCCCTGGAGTGATTTTGATAATACAACTGACTTTTATGATTGGGTTCAGGAATGGAAAAATAAATATATAGATATACTCTGTGGCCCAACAATTAAACAAAAATATACTGACATAGATCTTAATAATCCAAATGCATTTTTACCAAGAAGTCTATATGGTCTGTACCTTGTCAACCGTTTAAACGACATTCAATCCTGGGCAAAAATGAATAGCATAATACTTCTCTACAAACAGGAGACTGTCAAGAACATTCAAAACCTTAGTAGGGGCATAGCAGTGAATACTGATAAATCGTCAAATTTATTTGATTTTGTGGTTTTATGTACCGGCTGTGAATACCAAAAAAAAGGAATAAAGAATCTTCTCTATGCACAAACTCTCTATACAAATTTAAATAATATACAATTTTTAGAAACTGAAAAGGTGGGTATTCTTGGCTCTTCATTGAGTGCCATAGAGATTGCTCTTGCGCTAGCTGACAAAGGTTATAAAAATATTTCTCTTTATAGTCGGTCGGGACGTTTACCAAAAGTAAGAGGTAAGTTTTCACCATATACACTAAGATACATAACTGAGAAAAATCTAGACTTAATAAAGGATAAAAATGGTTATTTTGTGTTTATTAAATTCCTTATGTTATTAAAAAAAGAGTTTACCACTGCCTACAAAGAAAAAGGGGAGCAAGCAATAAACTGGTATCGTATATACAAAAATACCGATCCTAGTAAGAAATTCATAAATGACCTCAGAGCATCCCAAACCAATCAAGAATTAATATGGCGAAGCGTATGTCTCGCATTGGCAAAAAAAAAGTCCCTTATTTTCCCCTTTATCAATCCTATTGACGAAAAAATTGTTTTTGAAAAATACTCAAGTTTGATATTAAGTTTCCTTGCTCCTCTACCCTTACAACAAGCGGAGAAATTAGAAAACTATATAAAAAACAAAACCATACGAGTATACGGAGGGATTACAGAATTCAAAAATACGGATAACAGTTGGAAGCTATATAGAGGGAAAAAAACAACAACAGCAACAATCCTTATTGATGCGAGAGGACCTGAGCAAGTTATAGAAAAAAATCCTCTAATTAAAAATTTACTAGCAAGTAATGTTGTAGAAAAAAGTACTGTAAAAGGTCTTTGTGTGAATGATAAGTTTCAAAGTGTTGTTTTTGGCAAAACGCTTTCGAGATTATACATTTTAGGATCTGTTATGAAAGCGTATGCGCCAATAAATAACAGTACCGTATATTTACAAAAACCAATTCAAATAGTATGCGAAGGAATACTACAAAATATACTACGTAATAAACAAATAGAAGAAAAATTTGGAGGCGTATTTTTATGAAATATTTGAAGAAAAATTTGACAGAATTTGTAGCAGAAACAATACATAATGTTGCTAAGTCTAGAAGAGTATTAGCATCAAGAAAAGATAATAAAAACCTTGAAGCTATCACAAATGCATTCTTGCATCCAAAACAAAAATGGGATTGGCATAAACATGAACAAATAGATGAAGTAGCAATCGTGTTGAAAGGTAAAGGAGTTTTTGGACTACAGAAAAAACTGTTACTATATAAAACAGGAGATGTTATTACAATCCCAAGTGGTAACATGCACAAATGGGAAGCTCTAGATTATTGTGAATTTATATTTATTCGAGTACGTGTGGTATAAAATTGCTAAGGATTTGATATAATTACTTATATGAATATACAGACACTCAAAGGCTTTCGGGATTTCCTGGGAGCGGAAGCAAGAAAAAGGCAATATGTCATGAATACTCTCAAAAGAGTATTTGAGTCCTATGGCTTTGAGCCTTTGGAAACGCCAGCTCTGGAATACGAAGAGATCCTTACCGGCAAATACGGCGAAGAGGGAGACAAGCTCATGTACCGTTTTGAGGACAATGGCAAGCGTCGCGTTGCCCTACGCTATGACCAGACAGTCCCAACAGCCAGATTTGTTGCTCAATACCAGAATGAACTTCCTATGCCCTTTAAGAGATACCAAATGCAGCCGGTCTGGCGTGCAGAGAATACCCAGAAAGGAAGATACCGGGAATTTTTGCAATGTGATGCCGATATTGTAGGCCCAGACAGTACCTTGGCCGATGCAGAAATTTTACAAACCATTATTGCTGCCTATAAGGCGCTCGGATTTAGTAATTTTTCCGTCCTTATTAATGACAGAAGCAATTTTGAAGGGCTTTCTACAGATGCTGTTATCGCCATTGATAAGTTAAAGAAAATTGGGGAAGATGGCGTGTGCCAGGAAATGGTAGATAAAGGCATTGCCTCTTCAAAAGAAGATGCATACAACGTACTTCGATCAATAACCGAGAAAAAACCAACCCAAAGACTGCAAGAAATAACAGAACTTCTTCAAAAAGAAGGTATTACCCACCCTGTCTATTCCCCAACTCTTGCCCGAGGACTTGATTATTACACCGGACTTATTTTTGAAATAGAGACAGAAGAATATCCTGTTGGCTCCCTCGCCGGCGGCGGCAGATATAACAATTTGATTGGCATGTTTGCCGGAAAACAGCTCCCTGCTGTTGGTTTTGCCGTAGGCTTTGACCGCACAATTGAAGCAATGGAAGCTTTACAGCTCTTCCCTGCTGAGGTAATGCAAGCTTCTGCAAAAGTATTGGTAACCGTATTTAGCAAAGAGCTTGAAAGAAAATCTGTAGAACTTAGTTCTCGACTACGCTCGAACAATATTTCTACTGAACTGTGGCTTGACTCTGATAGTAAAATGGAGAAACAGCTTAAATATGCAGATGCCAAAGGAATCTCTTTTGTAGCAATTCTCGGCCCGGAAGAAGTAGCGCAAGATCTGGTAACCATAAAAAATCTCAAAGCACGCACGCAACAACAATTACCTCTTGAGAAAGTTATAGAAATGCTTTTACAATAGAACTACCTGTCATTCTGGCTTGTCCAGAATCAGATTCTGGATGCGCTCATTCATTCGCTTACCAGAATGATGTATGTCCAATTATAAAAAAGCGGTTTTTGCTTTTATCCTCGCAAGTATCATCTGGGGAGCCGGCCCGCCAATTTTTAAATGGACCCTTACGAGTATTTCCCCACTCACTTTAGCATTTTTACGCTTTTCTTTACCGGTTATTCTTATGCTTCCCTTTCTGCGGCATCTACAAAGAGTGCGTCTTCGGGATGCATTTTACTTTTCACTCCTCGGACTATTGGATGTCACCTTTAATATTGGGTTGTATTTTTTGGGACTGAAATATACGCTGAGTATTAACCAACCAATCATTGCGTGTGCAGGACCTATTTTTGTCCTGCTTGGTTCGGCAATTTTTTTACGTGACAAAGCAAAAAAGAAAGTGCTTTTTGGTAATTTGGTAGGAATTACCGGCGTCTTATTTATTGTGGTCGAGCCAGTTATTGGGACACATGGCACAGGCTCGCTTGCTGGCAATATACTTTTTATTTTTTCAACGCTATCATCTGCGGTTGGGACATTGGTTGCAAAAAAATTAGCTAACAGATATAACGCATTTACGCTTCTTTTCTGGACTTTTGTTATCGCATCAATTTCTTTTTTGCCTATTCTTTTTCAAGATATTTCCTACGGCACCTTCTGGCAGCAAATAAATATGCATAGCATTCCGGGAATCCTCTTTGGTGGTATTTTTTCTTCTGTTGTTGCATACGGATTATTTTATTGGGGCCTTCATTATATTAAAGCTTCCGAAACAACAATTTTTAGCTACATTGACCCTGTTGCTGCGATTCTTATTGCTGGCCCCCTGCTCCATGAATACCCCAATCCAATCTTTATTTTTGGATCGATTCTGGTTTTTGTAGGAATTTACGTTGCAGAAGGACGCCTGCACTGGCACCCACTACACAAGCTTTTTTCAAAAGCTTGAATTTCAAATATCACATGTCAAATTTCACATAAAGCTGTCATTCTGGCATTGTCCTGAACTTACCCCGTCCCGTTCTGGTACAGGCTTGCCGAAGTGCTTGTCCTGAATCAGATAATTCTTGTTTTTTGTGCGTTTTCTGCTATAATAAGTAAGTTATGAAAGCAAATACTCACCCAGTATATTTTGCAGATGCGCAGGTCATTTGTGCCTGTGGCAATGTAATGACTGTGGGCAGCACCATGCAAAAGATCCATGTAGAACTTTGCAGTAATTGCCACCCTTTCTATACCGGCGCACAAAAATTCGTTGATAGTGCAAATAGAATTGATAAATTCCAAAAAAAGCAGGACGTTGCTGCGAAATACAAAGCAACCGTCGTAAAGAAAAAAGAAGAGATTAAAGCAAAAGCCTCTGGTCCTAAGACCCTCGCAGAAATGCTCGCAGGATTGAAATAGTTACTATTTCAATAAATTTCAAACAACAAGCTCCAAACTACAAATAATTTCCAATTTGCAAAATTTCAAACATTGGTATTTGTAATTTATTTGGAATTTGTGAATTGACGCTTGGTATTTGTTATAATACGCCTATGGAAGATTATCGACTTATACAGATTGCCGAACTAGATAAAAAAATCGAAGAAACAAAGCTTCTTTTAGAAGATCCTACTTTTATGGAAATGGCTACGGCAGAAATTGCTGAGCTTGAGAGGCAAAAGCAAGAAATTCTAGATACTATGCAGCCGGATGAAGAAGGCAACGACCTGGACGAACGCAATGCCATGATGGAAGTCAAAGGCGCTGCGGGCGGCGATGAAGCCAAATTATGGGGAGATGAACTCTTGCGTATGTATGTACGATTTGCACAAAGCAAAGGATTTAAGGTAGAACAAGTAGATGAAAATGTTATAAAAATCAGTGGACCAAATGCATTTGGTCTCTTTAAATATGAAGCAGGCGTCCATAGGGTTCAGCGCACTCCTACCACCGAGAAAAAAGGCCGTATTCATACATCTACTGCAACTATTTCTGTACTCCCAGAGTTGGAAGATATTGATTTTTATGTTAATCCTGAAGATGTGGAGTTTGAAGCATTTCGCGCAGGCGGCCATGGTGGGCAAAATGTGAATAAAGTCTCTACTGCAGTACGCCTTGTACATAAGCCAACAGGTGTTGTAGTGGTGTGTCGTACCGAACGCTTCCAAGGACAAAACCGTGAGATAGCCATGGAAATGCTACGTGCCAAATTGTGGGAAATGGAATTGGAAAAAAGAAATGAAGAAATTGGGTCTCTACGATCTACCCAGGTAGGACGCGGTATGCGCTCAGAGAAAATTCGTACGTACAATTTCCCCCAGGACAGAGTCACTGACCACCGCGTAGGTATCTCCGGCCACAATTTACCAGTGATGCTTGAAGGCGAAGGATTAGGAAAATTCTTAGATGAAGTGCTCCCTAAATTACAAGCAGGAGAACTTCAAGAATCGACTGAGGAATAAATCACGCAGTAAAAAATCCTAGCCCAAGAATTGCCAACACAACCAGTGTAATGCCAATCCAACTTTTTCTTGAAATTTTTTCTTTCAAAAATATCATCGCAAGGATAATTGTTACCACAGGATAGGTAGATGTTATTGGTGAAGCAATAGAAGCAAGAGTAAATTGGAATGCCAAAAATAAAAATAAAGTTCCCACGGAAGCTGTTATTGTTCCCCACAGTAAATATGTATCATCTTTTAAGTTAAACAGCACACTTTTTAGTTGTCCTAGTGGTTCCTGTTGAAGCTTTAAATAAGCAAGACTTGTAATCACCTGAGCAATTGCCGCATAGAAGAAAAAGTTCCACACCGAACTATTATTAATATATCCTTTACTCAGGGTATCCGAAGCGCCTATAGCTATGGCAGCACCAATAGCCCACAAAACTGGAGAAAGTTTTTTTAATTCTTGTTTATCAATTTTATCCGGGAATGCTACAATAACCGTTCCTATAATAGCCAATATCACACAGACACTGGTCGCTAGATTAATATGTTCGTGATTAAACAGTATTGAAAAAATAATAGTATATATGGAATAACTTGCAAGAATTGGGGCATTGATGGTAAGTTCTCCTTTTGAAAGTGCATGAAAGTATATTGCCTGTCCTAAAATTGCTGTAGAAAAACCAACCAAAAGACCATAGATAATATTACCAGGTGTGAGTCCAAATATAAGTCCTACCCCACCCCAGAGAATTAGGGAAATCAATGAGAATACAAAAAAAGAAATGGAAGGAGAAAAAGATTTAAAAGCTTTCTTTACAAGCACATTTGCAATTCCAATTACTAAAGACCCAAGAATAGCAATAATAATACCCATAGTACAATAAGTATTGTATCAAATAGAGAATATTTTAAGAAATATCTGACGAAAATGTAACCAAAGTATGATGCTACGTAGCACTGGAGTTTAGAAAGAAAAGTATTTACTCTAATACAGCGAAGTGACAGAGTGCTGTCCCGAGGTGCAGCTGCGAATCCACCTTAGAGGTGGATCAGATACGACACGTCGGGAATATGAAAGTCTGGGAGTAATTAGATGGCTTTTTGGAGTTCTATTTCATCGGTAAGTGGAATACCATCATTACCAATGAGGGGAATTTCGGGCTTGAGCTTTCTATACTCTTCCATAATATCTTTTCTCACTACTGCTATGGTAAATCCATTTTTTTCATAAAATGCTACTGCTTTGGGATTGTCATTTGTTGTTATGACAACAAGCTTCTGGCAACCACTCTCTATTGCAACTTTTTCTACTGCTTCCAAAAGCAGTGTCCCAATTCCCTTCCCTGGGATAAGAGAATTGATT
>JANWIQ010000002.1 GCA_025449795.1 Minisyncoccota bacterium | reverse complement strand
TCTGCGAAGCTAGTACCCTAGGGGTGAAAAAATTTGTTCCCAAGCGGATAGAAATATATGATTGATGAGAAACAAATTGCCTTAGAGGCAATTCAAAAAAAATTAGTCGGCAAAAAATTAACCTATCTAGAGATTTTTGCCATCATGGATGAAATTGCCCATAACCGTATGGGGGATATTCTTACTACCTATTTTGCCGCATCAGGCTATGCAAAAGGCTTTAGCTCTGAAGAACTGTATTTTCTCACAAAGGCTATGGTGGAAACCGGAGAAAAGCTGCATTTTCGCGGCATTATTGCAGACAAACATTCCATTGGCGGTGTACCTGGAACACGCACAACGCTTATTGTCGTCCCTATTGTAGCAAGCGCCGGATTTACCATTCCCAAAAGTTCTAGCCGCGCTATTACCACACCAGATGGAACAGCAGATGACATGGAAGTCCTCGCAAAAGTAGAATTTTCCGAACAGGAAATTTATCAGATTGTTAAAAAAGCACATGGATGCATTGTGTGGGGGGGAAGTTTTCATATCGCACCTGCGGATGATGTCCTTATCCATGTAGAACAACCATTAGAGTTTGAAAGCTATGACAAAATTATTGTATCTATTATGGCCAAGAAAATTGCTTTTGGCTCCAATCACGTTATTATTGATATTCCCTATGGCCCAACCTTAAAAGTCCACAAAAAAGAAGAAGGAGAAACAGTAGCTGAAAAATTTACTTATATGGCAAAAAAATTCGACATCAAAATTGGGACATATATCCATGAAATGCAGCAACCTGCAGGGCGCGGGATAGGACCAATATTGGAATGTCGTGAATCGTTGCGGGTTCTTGAGCAAGCAGTAGACAGACCAATAGATTTGGAGAAGCACGCACTCAAACTTTCTGGTATGTTACTTGATCTCTGTCTTGCGAGTTGCCCGACAAGAATTCAGGAAAAGGCTAAAAAGAAATTTGCCTCAGGGCATGAGTGGGCAACCCATTTGCTAAGCTCAGGAAAAGCGCTTGAGAAAATGAAAGAAATCATTGCAGTCCAGGGTGGAGACCCTGCCATCACGAGTAATAAATTAGATTTACAAGTAGGCCAACACAATAAGCACATTCTCTCGCCAAAACATGGAAATATCCATGAAATTAACAGTAAAAATCTCACAAGCATTGCAAAGATTTTAGGAGCACCAAGACAAAAAGGATCCGGAATATATTTGCAAAGGAAAATTGCCGATACCGTGCATAAAGGAGATATCCTCTACACATTGTATAGTGAAACCTTGTATAATCTCAAGGAGGCGGAAGAGAGCCTACAGAATTTCCCGATAATGGAAATAAGATAAGCTATGAAACGTGTACAGATATTTTTTATATTACTTATTGCAGTTTTTGTTGGTGTTTTTATCTGGTACCAAAATGGTCTGCAACCTGCCAATGCATTTGATAAGGCAGAGAAGTTTTTTGTGGTTCCTCAGGGGGCAGGACTACGGGCAATTGCTAATTCCCTCAAAAACGAACACCTTATCCGTGACCCTATTGTCTTTTTCCTGGAGGTAAAAAAACTAGGCCTTGATGGCAATATCCAGGCAGGAGACTTTCGCCTTTCGCCGTCACAAAATGCTGATGGAATTATTAAGACTATGACGCATGGAACCTTAGATATTTGGGTGACTATTCCGGAAGGAGATAGGGCAGAGGAAGTAGCAGCAATTCTTAAAAATAAGTTGCCAAGCTACTCGCCTACTTGGATCGATGCGCTCAAACAGCATGAAGGGTATCTTTTTCCCGATACGTACCTTTTTCCTCGTGACGCAAGTATAGATACCATTATTACCATAATGACTAATAATTTTGGTCAAAAATATGCGGAGGCAAAATCTCAACAGACAAATACAATGAGTGAATCAGATGTAGTTATTTTGGCATCCATTATACAACGCGAGGCAATAACCCCACATGACATGCAGTATGTCGCATCAACGCTAGAAAATAGACTAGCAATCGGCATGGCACTTGGCTCTGATGTTACGGTGGAATATGTGTTGGGGTATCAACCGACAGAAAAATCCTGGTGGAAAAAGGATTTAACAGCAGATGATTTAGTAATAGATAGCCCGTATAATACCCGGCTCAACGCGGGACTTCCCCCTGCTCCTATAAGTAACCCCGGGCTAGTGGCACTGGAGGCTGTTATGAATCCTCCAAAATCAGACTATCTGTATTATGTCTCAGATAAAAATGGCGTCCTTCATTTTGCAGTAACTCTACAGCAGCACAATGCCAATGTGGCAAAATACGACTAGAGTGCTTTTCTTTGTGCTTCAAAAAGTCCTACCCCTACTGCAATGGAAAGATTGAGGGAATCAACAAGCTTTGTTTGGGGAATAGCAATTGACGTACCGACTGAACGAAACTCACCAGATAAGCCTGAGGACTCATTGCCAAAAATAAGAGAGAATGGTTTTTCAAAACTTGCTTCTTCAAGACTTACTTTGGCATCTTTCATAAATGAATACAGATGTTGCTCTGGAAATTGTTGTTGATAGTCTTTGAATGTCGAGAAATACTGAAAACGGATAGTAAATAAAGAACCCATGGATGCTCGCACCGTACGAGGGTCAAAGATATCTGCTGCAGGCTTTATAATAACCACATCTTTATACCCAAATCCTAGAGATGTCCTCATGATAGTCCCAAGATTTCCCATATCACTGGGGGAGACAAGGATAACGTGCTGAGTATTTTTTTCGATGTGGTTTTCAAATTTCTTAAATATGCCAAAGCAATAGGTATTCTCGCTTCCGGAAATTTTTTCTACAATGCCTTCAGATTTTTCTATTTCGATATGGTTTTTCCTTGCAAGCAGTTGTATTTCTTCAATTCCATGGTTTTTGTATCCTTTTGGGCTTATTACCACTTTTATGACGTGCTCAGGTCTATGGGTAAGTAATTCAAGCGTTGGGAAAACACCGAAAGAATAAGAATACCCGAAATCTTTTGTATATTTTCTAATGCTAGGCATAACTAATGAATTTCAAATACTACCAATATCCAATACTACCAATTCCCAATTAAAGAAACAATAAGCTCATTTGAAATTTGATATTGGATATTTTAGCGTTTGATGCCCCTGAAGAAGCGTTTTGCTTTACTTGGGGTATGGACTTCGTGTTGGACACTTTCGCTGCGTTGATGCTCTTGTCTTCCATCCGAAGATGTATCGTAGGACGGTTCGTCATACTCTTCGTACTCATCTTCCCCTAATTCTTCCCCCACAATATCCTGTAAATCTGCAAAACCCTCTATACCTTCTTCAGTAATGGTCTTGAGGAGCTTCTTCCCTTTATCGGTAAAAAGAAAAAATACCACAGCAGCGCCAACAATTGCCCCAAGTAAAAACCCGTTCATAAATCCATTGCCGTGATGATGTTGCTGATTATCCATACTCTATTGCTCTTTATGTTTTTTACTTTTCCCTCGTAATAGTGATGCGATAAAGGCACCGGCTTTTACGCCTGATGCAAGCATGGAAAGGTTGGAAAGAGGGCCTGAGACACTTTCTGTGATAACGCCGGTATCATCCAAAACTTTATTTGCTTTTTTAATAGTATTTTTGAATTCCCGAAGAATAAAAAAGACCTGTACCCCAAGCAGAATAAAGATAAGGGTAAGGACAACAATAACAACAATGAGTAATAATTGGGCAGGATCCATATAATTATATTAGATGTAATAGCTTCTACTGTCAATAAGTCTAAGGTCAACCTTACTGTATCAATGCAATACGATACTAAAATCCCAAGCTTCAAATCCCAAACTACAAACAATTTTCAAAATTCAATTTCCAAAACGTTTTGTGATTTGGTCATTGTGATTTGGGATTTGCGTTATTTAACGCTGATATGTCTTTCTATAGTAGAAAATTTGCCAAAGCTATTTGTTGCTTTTACTGTAATTGTAACAGTCCCTGGGAATACGGTAATTTCTTTTGTGTATTCTCCGCTGCTATCAACAAGGGTAGGAATATTATTTACTGTAACTGTTGCATTTGGCTCTGTAGTACCACGTACTACTATGATTTGTGTGGACAATATTGTTGCTTCTTTTGGTGAAATAACGGTAAGCGAAGGGCTAAAAAATGCTGCACGGTACTGAAAAAATATATAGAGCAAAAGGACAATAAAAATTCCCAGACCAATAGTGAAAGGGCGCTTTATCCGTACTCCTTCCAGCGCTACTTCCTTGGGTTTTGTAAAACTTTGCGGCAAAACTCCTAAAAATTCTTTTTCATTAAATTCTCTTCTAAAAAGCGGGATCAATTCTTTTTCCGGCAGGCCAAGATAGTCTACATAATTTTTCACAAATCCTTGTGCGTATGCACTGGATGGTAATTTTTTGTACTCTCCTTTTTCTATTGCTTCCAAAAATTCCATACGAATTTTTGTAGCCCGTGCTACTTCATCGATGCTGAAGCCTTGTTTTTTTCTCTCTTCTCTTAATCTATCACCTAATTTGACCATATACGTTAAAATTCCAAACACCAATCTCTACCCCAAGGGTACTTACCCATGCCAAGGCGGGGCAGCGCAAGATACAAAAAAGTTCCATTTCCAAATTTCAATTTATGGTTTTGTTATTTAGTTATTATTTGTTGCTTGTTACTTGTGATTTGGGATTTCCTAAACCTGCGGCTTAGGCTTCCCCATGCAGTTGCGCTATCACTTCATCTGGATTTTTGGTGAGGACATCACGGGGCTTACTTCCTTCTGCAGGGCCAATAACTCCCAATTCTTCCAATTGGTCAAGAATTTTGGCAGCCCGTGAATACCCAATAGATAATTTTCTTTGCAAAAGAGACGCCGATGCCTTGTCGTATTGACAGATAATTCGAATCGCTTCCTCTAAATTCTGGTCACGGCCATCCATACCATTACTCCCACCGCCTGCTTTTTTCAGCAAAACCGGTTGTTCGGTAACCTCTTCTGTGTAATTCACGACAGGTGCTTTATCCTTAAGGAAATTCACTAATTTTTGTACTTCTTTTTCCGAGACAAATGTTCCCTGTATTCTGGTTGGCTTGGCAGAATCCGGCGGCACATAGAGCATGTCTCCTCGACCTAAAAGTTTTTCCGCTCCTGGTCCATCTAAGATAACGCGTGAATCAACAAAGGAGGAGACATTAAAAGCAATACGGCAGGGAATATTTGCTTTAATAAGTCCGGTGATAACATCTACAGATGGCCGCTGAGTCGCAATCACTAAATGAATTCCGGTAGCACGGGCCATTTGTGCAATACGGGCAATGGCATCTTCCACCTCCACCGGAGCATACATCATAAGATCTGCCAACTCGTCCACCATAATCACAATATAGGGCAATGCCTGAAAACCGGATAACTCATTGTAGGAATCAATATTTCTGACGCTTCGCTCTGCAAATATTTTATAGCGTCTGTCCATTTCCCCAACAGCCCATTTTAATGCAGATAAAATCTTATCCTGCTCGACAATAACAGGGGTAAGCAAATGAGGAATACCATTGTATCCAGTCATTTCAACCCGCTTCGGATCAATAAGAATAAGCTTTATTTCATCGGGGGATGCCCGAAAAAGAAGAGAGGTAATAAAAGCATTCATGGCAACTGATTTTCCAGATCCAGTTGTACCTGCGATGAGTACATGGGGCATTTTTGCAATATCTGCAACCACTGGGTTGCCGGCAACATCAAGTCCAAGCGCGACAGTCAGCTTTGACTTATTCTTTTGCATCGTCCCAGAGGCAAGCATGGTCTTTAAAGGAACAACCTCCAAAGATCTATTTGGAATTTCTATGCCAACAAGATTTCTTCCTGGAATAGGCGCTTCAATACGAATTTGCCCAGTAGGTGCTTCTGTGGCAAGTGCCAAGTCGTTGGCCAGGGAAGTAATCTTTGAGACTTTTGTACCCAGCGCAATTTCAAGGGCATACTGGGTAACTGCAGGGCCTAGATTCACTTCCGCAACGCGGGCTGCAATCCCAAAGCTTTGCAGTGTTTTTTCTATAATGGATGCTATTTTTTTAATGTCTCCTCGTTCTGCTTTTTGGCCTGGCATATCGGAGAGCAATGTCAAAGGTGGATTTTCCCAAATACCATTGGTTGTGGAAAGCATATTGGTCATAAGCTTTTCTGTAGTAAGAGGAGCAGGTTCTTTTTTATTGATCGCAATATCTTTCGCTGGAGTGCTTTGGGTTGGAAAAATGGGTTCTTTTTTCTTTTTGCCATTCTCATCCAATCCAAGCTGTTTTATCGCAGGTCCCATTTTGTCGGATTTTTTCTTAAAGAAAGATAATGCAGGGCTGGGGACAAATTTCGGAATGGTATTGAGGACAGCTACTACACCATGCCATAATTCATCTATTGAGGTGTCAAAGAAAACGACAATACCCACAAAAAGGCCTGCGATATAGACAAGCTCTGTCCCCGCATTCCCCAAGATAGTAAGAAGAATATTGTATAGCTTCATTCCTACTGCCCCCGCTTGGACAAGACCCGAAAGAGAAGTGAAAGCAATTGCGTAGCCAATTGCCACATGAGGCTTGGACAAAAACATCTTCAGCCGTAAAAAAAACATGCCAAAGAAAAGGAAAACAAATGGAAAAAGAAACCGCATGGGGCCAAAGTAACGAACCAGCTCATCATTTAGTGTAACAAATACATCTCCTGACCTGGTGAAGGCAAGAAATCCCAAAAGTCCTGCAACCAGAAATCCTAAGGCAAAGATAGTGTAGACGGTTTCTTTTCGAAGCTTAATTTTTAGTTTTTTCCGACGGCGAGCCATAGAATTATTATAGCGTCATTTTGAAGCAAAAGGCAAAT
>JANWIQ010000001.1 GCA_025449795.1 Minisyncoccota bacterium | reverse complement strand
TTCTGCAAACAGCTGTGTTAACCGCTTCACCATCGTGCCAAAAAGCTTACAACTTCGGGATCGCGCACCTCACCTGTAGTATACCAAAATATTGAGGGTAACAAAAGTAAAAAGAGTATTTTATCTAGGAATCCAACTTCCAGTTCTAATATCTGGTTTTCGTTTAGACTCATACAGTGCTTCTGCTAGAGCGTAGACTTCACCCATAGCAATTCCAACCAAATCTTGGTCGTGCCTTTTAATGATTTCCCTGCTTCTCATTCCCATACGTAATCTACTTTCAGGACTTTCAAGCAAATTTTGGAACCCTCTCGCAATGGCAGCAATTACTACTTTTCGATTTTTCTCATCCATATGCTCAATATTTCTTTGCCGTCTTATAGGTACTGTTGGATCTGGAGTAAATAAATATCCGTTTTCTGCCTCAATTAACGGCTTTTTGAGATCTTCTTCAGCACAGGGAGGCACAAGTTCGGGAAGTGCCAGCGCGTTTGCTGCAACAACTGGTTTTCCCATTGCCATTGCTTTCATAGTTGAAATACTTTGCAGCTCTACAAAACCTGTCATTGCAAAAATGTCACATAGCTGAAAAAGATATGGTTCATCCTCATCTGTATATCTTCCATCATTTTTTTCCCCATTAAAAAACTTCATATGCTCTGTTAACCCTAACTCCTCAGCCTTTTTCATAATTCTTTCTCTCTCCGGACCGCCTCCAGCCAAAAGTACATAGAATTCCATATTAGGATTGCTACTGACTAAAGATTTAATCGAATCAACAATTAGATCTGCATTTTTTTCCTTTACCATTCGTCCGACATAACCGATCACTGGTACACCCTCTTTTAGTTTCAGATCTTTACGCATTTCTTCAAGTCTTTCTTTTTCTATTCTTTCAGGATTAAAGTGTTCTTTTATATCAACGCCATTGGATATTACTTCAGTATCAACTACAACTCCCAGCTCCAAAAGTTTTTGCTCTGCAGATTCGGTAGGGACAATTACAACATCTGCTTGATTGTAGGTGTGTACCATAAATTTCACAGCGAGTTTTTCTGCAAGTTTTCTTAAGACAAGCGGATATTTTCTTTCTTTTCTTATTCTTTGCTGTCCAAGAAGCGATTCGATATTTTCCGGCATAATGTGTGCACTCGCAATAATTGGAATACGTACACCACTATGATGTGCTTCAAAACGTCTTGCAGCTTTTATTGCTGCTCTTCCAATGACCCATGGGGTTTCGATATGAACCACAGATGGCTTAATTTCCTCAAAAAGTTCATCCATTTTTTTACTTAAAAAGTGATGTTCTGTACCGTTTCGTCGCAGAGGAAAAGAAAACTGCTGATCTGCATATTGTCTTCCAGCAATCCTATGTACAATTGCAAATTTGGATTGCTCGTCATAGTCTTTTCTATTCCCAGATGGAGCGATAATATGAACTTCCCACCCTTGAGAGGTAAGTGATTTAGCAAGTTGATTGATAACCGCAGGTACACCACCTAATGTAGGAAAATATTGTTCTGTTGCAAGAATTATTCTACCTTTTATCTCGGATTCTGTTTGAGGGGGTGACTCTGGCGAACCCCTGGTTCCAACTCGTTCTAAGGTCCCTATTGCCATAGCAACTTCGTATTATACCACCAGATAACAAATAGGAGAAATTTAGGCGGCTTCTTGCAGCGGTTTAGACATAAATGCTTTTGGATATGCATGCTGCCGAGCAATAATCTGCTCGTAGAGCACAACCAACTCGTCAACAACTTTCTGGATATCATGCGCCTGCACGATAGCATAGGACGCTTTACCAAACTCTTTTTGTAATTGTTTGCTTGCAAGAATTTTTTGCAGTTTGTGGCTCAGGTCCAGATGATCGTCCGGAGCAAAAAGGTAGCCATTTTCATTGTCTTTGATAAGGTATGGCAGGGCTCCTGCGCGCGCGCCAATGACCGGCTTCCCTATCGCCATCGCTTCCATAGTGACGAGGCTCTGCAACTCGGCAGTACTTGGCATAACAAAAACTGTCGCAAGATTATACAAATCCCGCAACTCCTTCTCAGACAGCATACCCAAAAACGTAATTTTGCTTGTGAGATGAAGCTTTTTTACCAATGCCTTCAGGAGCTTGGACTGGTCCCCTGTGCCGGCAATAACTGTATGGCACGAAAGATCTTTAGGCAGTTGGGAAACTGCCTGTACCAATACTTCCACACGCTTCTCTTTATCGAGTCTCCCTACATACAGAATGGTAGGCTCCGAAGGCAAAGAAAAATGCTTTCTTGCTGCATCTTGTTCTTCTAAAGATACGGTATAAAAATTTTCCAGATTAATGCCATTGGAAAGCACCTGCATAGACGTCTTCACCCCATGTGCCTTGAGAATGGCAATACCCGTCATCGTGGGCGCAGTCACAAAATCTATTTTATTGAAAAGGTTAGCAAGTTGTTTCATATAAAGATTGCCGACAAATCTACGAATTTGGGATGGCAAAAATGGCAGTGCGCCGGAAATATTTTGTGGCATAATATGGCATGTCCCAATAACCGGAATATGTAAAAGCCGCGCCTCTTCATATGCTGCTGAGGCAATCGCATCTGGCGTTTCTATGTGGACAATATCCGGCATAAATGTTTGGAGAATTTTTTTAATTCGATTTTGGTATAAAAATGCAGGTGCGTACCGTACTTTTTTTAATTTATGTACTAAGAACGATTGGACACGGTAAATGGTTACTCCTTCCTCATCGTCCTTATGGAATTTCCATGACTCAGATGGTGCAAGAATAGCCACCGTATGCCCTTTTGCCACAAGTACATGTGCAAGCCGATGTACGACTACTGAAATGCCCCCTGGTGTTGGACCATATTGGTCGGTTGCAAAAAGAATTTTCATGGACAACGTGTAGTCATATTATACCATTTGCTCTGGAAGTATTAAGAAGTTTTGTATAATAGATGTACTATGCGTGCCTCAGGATTTTATACGTCTTTTGACAAAACGCAAATATTTTACCAGATAGAAGGAAGCCTAAGAAACAAAAAAATAATGCTTCTTCTTCACGGGCTTGGGGGAAATGTGACTGCATGGGACCCATACCAAACATATTTTGCTCATCTCGGGTATACAACTGTGGCCTTTGACCTACGCGGACATGGATTTTCCCAAGGAACAACAGAAGAAATGAGCTTTTCTGTAAAAGATATGGCAAAGGATATAGAAACATTTATTACCCTACATTCCCTTCATGATATTATTTTGGTGGGACAATGTATTGGTGGCATGGCAGCAATGGTACTCGTGGGAGACCTGGGCATTCAACCAAAAGCGCTTATTCTTATTGGTAGCGGGTACAAAGTTCCATTCTATCTTTCGCTATTAAAACAAGGAAATGTACTAGCATTTCTTTATTCCCTTATGCATTTGTTGCATATTTCTTTTGGCAAACCAGGCCACCCATATCTCTTAAAATTCCGAGGGACAGGAACCATTAATGTAGAAAGATTTGTTTCGGATGTATGGAATACGACACTCCAAAACTATCTAGCAATCTGCAGTGCTGTGTTTTCTTTTAACGGATACCCACTGCTTCCACATATTACCTGTCCCACTCTTATTATTCATGGGACAAAAGATATTATTTTCCCACAGAATTCAGCGCGGAAACTACAACAGGTAATAAAAAAGTCCGAGATTGTTTTTATTAAAGGCGCAAACCATATTCTGGTGATTAATAATTCGGAAGAAGTATGCAGAGCAATGTATGATTTCCTTATAAGTAAATTTTGACAAATAGCTCTAACTCCAATACAATTGAATCCTATGAAAGTACCCATTTCAATTATTATTCCGACAAGAAACGAAGCAAAATATTTACCAAAATTGCTGCAATCTATTTCTTCACAATCTGTATTACCTCATGAAATTATTCTTGTTGATGCATTTTCTCAAGATAACACTGTAAAAATAGCGCAAAAATTTGGATGTAAAGTAATTCTTCATCCATCATGGATTTCTGGTGCAAGAAATATTGGAGCAAAAGAAGCAACACAACCAATTCTTTTATTTCTTGATTCTGATGTTATTTTACCAAAATTATTTCTTGAAAAAGCTTTTTTTGAATTTGTGGATAGAAAGCTTACTGTTGCATCTTGTTTTATTATTCCCCTTTCCAAACTTAAACGAGATATTTTCATGCACGAGGCGGTTAATTATTATTTTCGTTTAACAAAAAATTTCCACCCTCATGGGCCAGGGTTTTGTATTTTTATTACAAAACAACTGCATAGAAAAATTGAGGGATTTGATGAAAAACTTGTGTTGGCAGAAGACCATGACTATATAAAAAGGGCAAAAAAGGAAGGAAAATTTGGTTACCTTAGATGTTACAAGATACCTGTTTCAGTAAGACGGCTTTCAGAAGAGGGCAGAACAAAGTTAGCAATAAAATATATTACAGCAGAACTTCATTTACTTCTTTTGGGAAAAATTAAAAAACATTTATTTCCTTATGAGTTTGGAAACCACCATCTAGAATAATCCATTTTCAGAATCGTTTTATAATTTTTTGCTATACTATATCCTAGTATGAAGGTATCTGTTGTTATTCCTGTTTACAATGAGGAAAAATATATTCAGAGCTGCCTGAAAAGCATTTTTGCCGGAAATGAGCTTCCTGATGAAGTAATTGTGGTGGATAACAACTGTATAGATGCAACTATTGCAATCGCCAAAACTTTCCCCAACGTCAGGATTGTAAAAGAAAAAGCACAGGGCATGACGCTCGCACGAAATAGAGGCTTTAATCGTGCAAAATATGAAATTATTGCCCGCACAGACGCCGATACAATCGTTTCAAAAAACTGGATAAAACATATCCGAGCTGACTTTGAAAAAAATCCCCAATTGGTAGGAGTATCTGGACCAGCAAATCATTTTATCCACTTATCTCTGCTGAGAAAAAAAACGTATCTACAGGGTGAAAGAGTGTATTTTCGAACATTTGAGCGCATATTCCACCACCATGTATTAGTGGGTCCAAATATGGCAATTAGAAAAACGGCATGGGAAAAAATTAAAAATGAAGTTTGTTTGGAAGATAAAATGGTTCATGAAGATATTGATTTATCAATCCACTTGGGTCAAATCGGGAAAATTATGTTTGATAAAAAAATGCAAGTATTTACTTCTTTTCGCAGGTGGCAAAAATTAAGTGCGCATTGGGAATATCCGTACCGGTACGCCCGAACCCTGCAGCATCACAAACAATCTTTGCACGGCATTAAAGTAGGCACACAAATGGTGGGAAATGTGTTGCCAAAACCCAGGAAAATAATGAAAAAAATTAAATTGTCTGCAGCAAATTCTCTCCGCCTGGCAAAATCTCTTACCCGGTAATTTTCTTCCCACAAAAAACCACCCTTGCTTATGATCGGGTGGTATTTTTATTTTGCGTGTCAGACCTTAACTATCTGAAAGTGGTAGAAATAACGAGGCTTGATTTCTATGGTTGAGCCATAGATCGGTGCCCTCAACACCGAGGTGTTTGTACTTCTTAGATTGGTCTTTCGTCTTTAATCTCTGGTCTTTAGCAAAAGCTAACGACTGAGGACTAGCGACTAATAGCCAAACTTGCCGTACCTTCTCTCTTTTTTTAGAAAGGAGGTGATCCATCCCCACCTTCGGGTAGGGATACCTTGTTACGACTTAAGCTTCATCGCCGGATTTAGACTCCATCGCATACGCAATGTTCGTCTACCCCCGACTTTGCTGCCTTGACGGGCGGTGTGTACAAGACCCGAGAACGTATTCACCGCGGCTTGCTGATCCGCGATTACTACCTATTCCGGCTTCATGGAGTCGGGTTGCAGACTCCAATCTGAACTGAGGCGAAATTTAAGAGATTAGCTTGCACTCGCGCGCTTGCAACTCGTTGTTTTTCGCCATTGTAGTGTGTGTGTGGCCCAGGGTATAAGGGCCGTGCTGACTTGACGTCTACCCCTCCTTCCTTCCACGCCAAAGGCGGGTCAGTTTCCAATGAATATTGTAACATTGGATGGGGGTTGCGCTCGTTTCCCCACTTAAGGGAACACCTCACGGCACGAGCTGACGACAGCCATGCAGCACCTGT